>QHNT01000283.1 GCA_003218515.1 Verrucomicrobiota bacterium
TGGCTTTGCGTTCGCTGGATGCATTGCACCTGGCGGCTTGCGATCAAATGCAGGACTGGCCGCTCTGCACAGCGGATGCGCGGATGCGCCAGGCGGCGGAAGTGCTGCGTTTCACGCTGACGCCATTGCCTTCGTAGCGCACTCATCCTTGCGTGCCAGTTGCGCGGCATCCCTGCCGCGTGAGCGTTGTAGCCGCCGAGGTGACGAGGCGCAATCGTCCATTGAATAAGAAATCCACCTCCTTACGTCGGCGGCTACGTTTCGTCGCGAGGCAAGGATGCCTCACAACTGGCCGGCAGGATGCCGGCGCTACTTCACACGCCGATGGACCTTGTGGATCGCTGCCTGATCGGTGCATTTGATGAGCATTTCGTCGATGCAGACGTGCGGCGGACGGCTGGCGGTCCAGACCAATGCCTCGGCGATGTCCTCGGCGGTGAGCGGGTTGATCCCTTCGTAAACTTTCTTCGCGCGTTCGGTGTCGCCTTTGAAACGAACGATGGAGAATTCCGTTTCGGCCAGGCCGGGGTCGATGGTACCGACGCGCACGCCGGTGCCGGAGAGTTCCAGCCGGAGCGCCTCGGTGATTTTGAGTTCGGCCGCCTTGGCCGCGCAATACGCCGCGCCGCCCTCGTACGCGACGTGCCCGGCGATGGAGCCGATGTTTAGAATGGTACTGCCCGGATTGTTGACCATGAGCGGCAGACAGGCGCGGGTCATGCGCAACACACCCAGCACATTGGTTTGCATCATGAATTCCCAGTCTTCGTCTTTGGCCTGCGCGACAGGGTCGAGGCCCTTGGCGCCGCCGGCGTTGTTAATGAGGACGTCGAGGCGGTCGGTCTGCGTTTTCGCCCAGGCGACGAACTCGTTTACACTCTTTGTTTGCGCCACGTCGAGCGCGTGAACGTGAGCGGCGTGAGAACCGGCTTTCTTTGCTTCGGTGGCTACGGCTTCGAGTCGATCAACACGCCGCGCGCCGAGCACCAGTTTGGAGCCTTCTCGCGCGAACGCGCGCGCGGCCGCGGCGCCGAAACCGCTGGAGGCGCCGGTGATGAGGACCCATTTGTCGGCAAGCGTGGTTGGCATGATGAGATTTTTAATGGAACGGGGCAAAGAAAGCCAAGAGCGAAAGAAGGGTGAAATGCGAGGGAAATTGAATCGGGGCAGGATTTGCGCCACGTGACGGATTGCGGAACACCGTTCGATGGGCGGGGGAGGGGGCGAGTAGGGCATGGCTGGCAAGCGGAGTGCTTTATGTGTTCTGAGACTATCGGCTCAACGGTCGCGGATAAAGTAAAGAGGTCGGTTCTCAGTTCCCAAATGGAATAGATATGACTAATCGATTGAACGTCGCAGCAGGGATTGTTTGCGTGATTGCAGGGCTTTTTCTGAGCACTGCAAAGGCCACCACGGTGATTCCACCCACGTTCGAGGAGATGGCGGACCGGGCCGACCTGGTTTTTGTCGGCAAGGTCGTTGGCTCGCGCGCGGAATGGCGCTCGGTGGGGACCGATCGGGTCATCTTCACACTGGTCGAATTTGAGACGGCAGAAGTCCTGAAAGGGAACGCAGGCGTGTCCGTGACGCTTCAGTTCCTCGGCGGGACGGTGGGGGGAGTAACGCTGGAAGTCTCTGACGTTCCCAGGTTCAACACCGGGGACCGCGCCTTTCTTTTTGTCGAAGGTAA
The DNA here is from genome assembly GCA_003218515.1 of Verrucomicrobiota bacterium. Taxonomy (GTDB): domain Bacteria; phylum Verrucomicrobiota; class Verrucomicrobiia; order Limisphaerales; family AV2; genus AV2. Next base: position 1,691 of record QHNT01000283.1, read on the forward strand.
CGGGGTCCAGTTCTGCCCGTTGGTCGGTGTGTTCCACGGCAGGTTCGGCGTGCGCCGGGACGAAAAGAGCGGTCGCGACATCGTCGTGACGCACGACGGCAAAGCGCTCCGCGATGTTGCCGAAATCGGCGCGGGGGAAGGCGGGGAATTCGGCGGCCAGCGACGCAGACTTTCGATTCCGGCGGAGCGTGGGCCGATGTCAGTGGAGGATTTCAAGGAACGTATCCGTTCCCACCTGGCTCGCAATCCAAGGCAGCCGTGAACAAGACAACCTCTCCCAACATGCATTCACGACACGTTGATCCTGCGGCCAAACCGGCAAACTTGCGCCGGACCTGGCCAGGTCTCCGCCGGGCGGTAGCGCCAGTGCTGTGCCTGGCGGCGTTGGTTTGCCTTCCGCCACTGTTTCCCGCGCGGGCTTACACCTTTGTAGCCGATCCACCGTATGTCTGGCCGAACGGCAACGTTTCAGTCGCGCTCAAGCTGGGCAGCGCGGGGCGAACACTGCTCGACGGCAACACCTCCTGGGACACCGTGGCCCGGCAGGCTCTTTCGGACTGGAACCCCTATCTGGGAACGATTCAATTCGCATCGGCGACACAAAGCCCTGGAGCAGGCAGCACCGGCGATGGCATCAATCAGGCCTTCTTCAACTCAACTGTTTATGGACAAGCCTTCGGCAGCGGCGTGTTGGCCGTTACCACCGGCTGGCATAGGGGAACCACCCGGGTCGAAGGAGACGTTACCTTCAACAACGCCATCTCGTGGGACTCGTATCGCGGCCCGTTGAGATGGCCGGGCGGGCAACTGTTGTGCGACTTGCGCCGGGTTGCGACCCACGAGTTCGGACATGTTCTGGGCCTCAACCATCCGGACCAGGCGGGGCAGACCGTAAGCGCCATCATGAACAGTATTATCTCTGACCTGGACGCCCTGGCCTACGACGACATCACGGGCGCCGAGGCGCTTTATCCGTTGCGGGCACCCACGATCACAACTGAGCCGCAGAGCCAAACTGCGCTGGCTGGCAGCACCGTGACTTTCTCCGTGGTCGCGTCCGGTTCCGAACCGTTGTTCTATCAGTGGCGCTTGAACGGCGCGAACATTCCGGGCGCGACCAGCGCTTCGTACACGATTTCCAACGCTCAACCGACTCAAGCGGGCGATTACACCGTCGTAGTGAGCAATGCGGCCGAAACCGTCACGAGTGCGGCCGCGCTCCTGACCGTCAACGCCCCGCCCTCCATTACTTCTCAGCCGCAAAGCCAGGTTATCACGGCAGGCAACAGCGTCATGTTCTCTGTCGGCGCGGACGGCACTGCGCCGTTCACTTATCAATGGTATCGCGGCAATTCCTCAATTGCGGGTGCCACCGCTGCCAGTTACACGATCGGCGCAGCCAAAGCGAGTGACGCCGGCGGCTACAAGGTGAGAGTCAGTAATTCTGCCGGAAGCGTTGACAGTGTGGTCGCCACGCTGGCGGTGCAATACCCCCCGGTGATTACCGCGCAGCCTCAGGGCCTCACCGTCAACATCGGAGCAACTGGAACCTTCACGGTCGTCGCCAGCGGGGTTCCTGATCCGACTTACCAATGGGAATTCAACGGAGTCAATATCCCCGGCGCTACTTTCAGTTCTTTCACGCGCGCCAACGTCCAGCCGGCCGACGCGGGCAATTACACGGTTGTGACGAGCAACGGCGCGGGCGCGGTGACCAGTCAGGTCGCGGTCCTCGGCGTAAACCAACCCCTTTCCATCAGCCTCACTGCTCCAACCAACGGCGCGGTAGTCCTGAACGTGCGTGGACCTGCGGTGAAGAATCTCACGATTTACGCTTCACCCGATCTCCTGAACTGGCTTCCGATTGTCACACAGACAAACGCGCAAGGCACGTTGCGGTACACGGACACCGCAGCAGGCAGTTTCACACGGCGGTTTTACAAAGCCACCGCGGAATGATCGTCCCACCCGTTTTGGAAGGCTGAACAAGCGAGACAACAGGCGGTGTCCTGATCATGCTTGCAATCTAGCGATTAGACCAATTGCCAAAATAAATTTCCGAAAAGGTGGGCGACGACCTGCGGGTCGTTGCGGCAAACCGGCAGGTTTGCTCCACCATTTCGGAAATTACTTTTGGCAACCTGTATAAGAGGAAGAGCAGGACCCTGCCAGACAACCGTTGATGTCATCGACGGTGGTGCGCGATAGAGGGTTCGAACCTCTGACCCCTTCCGTGTCAAGGAAGTGCTCTACCACTGAGCTAACCGCGCACGCGAATCGCGGGCGGATAAACTCGCAAATCTGCGCGACTTGGCAAGCGCAGAATTGTCTGGCGCCGCGTCGCCAAGGACGCCGAAGCGGAGAGCGGAATGATTTGAAGCGGATGCCCGGACGTGTTCAACTGTCCCGTCACAGCGACGATTCGCTTTCAATGCCCGACAGTCATGAAACGTCACAGGCCGTCCATCGTTCCTGTCCCTTGTGCGAACAAGACGACGCCAGAGCGTTCCTGGAAAAGGGTCCACTGCGGCTGAGGCGTTGTCGGGCTTGTTCGATGATTTACGCCGATCCGGTCGAACCGGAACTGGCGACCGGAAAGTTTTACGACCGACTGGGCGCTTCGTTTTATCTGTCGCCGGACAAACTGGAGAGCGATTACGCGCCCGTGCGCTTCGAGCGGGAGTTGCGATTGTTCCGCGCGCATTGCCAATCCGGCGCCGTATTGGACGTGGGTTGTTCCACCGGCGCTTTTTTGTATCAGCTGAGGACGCAATTTCCCGGGGCTTACACGGTGACCGGAACGGACGTGGCAGGCGCTGCGCTGGATTACGCGGAGAGTCGGGGCCTCGAGGTCATTCGCGAGCCGTTTTTGGACGTTGACTTTGGCAATCGACGTTTTGACGCCGTCGCGTTCTGGGCGGTCATCGAACATGTCGTGCAGCCCAGGAGATTTTTGTGCAAGGCAGCGGCGATACTGAAGCCCGGCGGGCATGGCTTCATCCTCGTTCCGAACATGAAGTCGTTGGCGGTGCGCCTGCTCGGCGCGAAATATCGCTACATTATGCCCGACCACGTGAATTATTTCGACGCGGATACGCTGAAACGGTTTGCCGCGAGGGAGCCGGCGTTTGAAATCACCCGGTTCGGTTCGTCACACTTCAATCCGATGGTTATCCTGAAAGACTTTCATGGCGGCGTGGAACGGGTTGCGGACGAAGAGCGCGCGCGTCTGTTGAAGCGGACCACGGCGTACAAGCAACTTCCTGTGCTCAGGCCGGTGAAGTGGGTTTACTCCGGCGCCGAACGCCTGCTGGGGGCGATGGGACTGGCGGACAATCTGTTCATCGTGCTGCGGAAGAAATGATGATGAGCGCGCGGATTTGGCGTTGACTCGGTCAAAGCTTCTGACGGATTTTAGGCGCGTTTTTATGGCAAAGATCAAGCGCGCCCTCATCTCAGTTTTTGACAAGACCGGGCTCATTCCTTTCGCGCAGACGCTGGCGGCGGCCGGGGTGGAATTGATTTCGACCGGCGGCACCGCCAAGGTCCTGCGTGAGGCCGGCTTGCCGGTCATCGAACTGAGCGATTATACCGGGTTTCCTGAAATGCTCGACGGCCGCGTGAAGACACTGCATCCGAAAGTCCACGGCGGCCTGCTTTTTCTTCGCGGCAATTCTGCGCACGAGGCGGCGGTGAAAGAGCACGGCATTGGCCCGATCGATCTGGTTGCGGTGAACCTCTATCCGTTCGAGCAAACGGTGGCCAGGCCGAAGGTCACGCTGACTGAAGCGATTGAGACCATCGACATCGGGGGTCCGTCCATGTTGCGGAGCGCCGCCAAAAATCACCCGCACGTGACGGTGGTGATGGACCCGAACGATTACGATGAAGCCGCCGCGCAAATCAAAGCCAAGGGCAAGACCACATTGGAACTTCGCCGCAAGCTGGCGGCGCGTGTGTTCGCCCACACGTCGGCTTACGACGCCGCCATCGCCTCGCACCTGATCAAGGTTTTTTTTGGCGCAGGCGCGCCCCCGTCTGATCCGGCCAAAGCCATTCAACCACCGCTGCCGCTGGAAAAGTGGGCGGCGGCGCTGCCACCAGTCCTCGTGTTGGAAGCGCCGCAGGCGCAGCCGTTGCGTTACGGTGAAAATCCGCATCAACGCGCCGCGCTCTACGGAGGGTTCGCCGATTACTTCCGGCAACTCGGCGGGAAAGAACTTTCCTGCAACAACATTCTGGATCTGACGGCGGCGGCGAATTTAATCGCTGAATTCGCCGACGCCGCGCCGACGCTGGCCATTCTGAAGCACACGAATCCGTGCGGCGTGGGGCAGGGGAAGAACCTACGCGAAGCATGGAGCAAGGCGTTCGCCACGGACAAGCAAGCGCCATTCGGCGGCATCATCACGGTCAACAAACCGCTTGATCTGCCGTGCGCGGAAGCCATCGCGGAAGTTTTCAGCGAGGTCGTCGTCGCGCCGGATTTCAAAGCCGACGCGCTGGAGCTTTTGCAAAAGAAGAAGAACCTGCGAGTGCTCAAGATTCTGAAAAGTCCCCTGGCCGCCGCGCCATGGGAAATTCGCAGCGTCGGCGCCGACTCATTCCTCATGCAAGAGCGGGATTTGAAATCCTTGACGGCCTCGGACTTGAAAGTGGTCACGAAGCGCAAACCGACCAAGGCCGAGTTGCACGCGATGCTGTTTGGCTGGCGCGTGGTGAAGCACGTGAAATCGAACGCGATTGTTTTTGCCGGAGAAGACCGCACGCTGGGCATCGGCGCAGGCCAGATGAGCCGCGTGGACGCGAGCCGGATTGCGGTCTGGAAAGCGAAGGAAGCCGGGCTCTCGCTGAAAGGGAGCGTGGTCTGCAGCGATGCGTTTTTCCCGTTCCCGGACGGTTTGGTCGCGGCGGCGGAGGCGGGGGCGACCGCGGCGATTCAACCGGGTGGTTCGGTCCGTGACGCCGAAGTCATCGCCGCCGCGGACGAGCGCCAGGTAGCGATGGTCTTCACGGGTGTGCGCCATTTCCGGCATTGATTTGGCGCACTCTATCGACGGCCAAAGATCACTTTCGCCTATTGCAGCGCAGACCCCTCCGGGCACTCTCTCCCCTTCGGAAGGGAGAGGGGTAGAGTGAGATTTTTCGGAAAAATTTCGCGCATTAAACCCCTGAACTGTAGCAGCCGACGTGAGGAGGCTCCGATCAATTTCGGATTTCGGATTTCGGATTTTGAAAAACGAGCCTCCTACTCTGAAAATGGGATTGGCGGAAACGCTCGCCCTCACCTCGGCCCTCTCCC
>QHNT01000284.1 GCA_003218515.1 Verrucomicrobiota bacterium
AGCCACAGGCGCTCTGTCACTTCGCTTTCTTCTCAGCCGCCTTCTCTGATTCGTGCGCGGGACGATTCAAGGTCCAGAAAATCGCGTTCACCAGCAATCGCCGGAATGCGGGACTTTCAAAATCTTTCGGATGTCCCAACGACGTGTAAAACACCCGCGCGCCCTTGTAGTCGTGCGTCCAGGCCACCGGCTCCGACGGCTGGTTGTTTACGCTCCCCATCAACAACACCGTGGACGACGGTGGCAACGGCGAGTTGAGGTAAAGCGAACCGCCGGCGACAAATTCCCTTTCCACGCCTTTCAAGATGGGATGTTCCGCGGCTTCGGGAACAATTCTGACCGTCGCGACCAGTTTGTCACTGTGGTGATTGTGATAGTTGCCTCCCAGCACCTGGTGGTCGAACTCTTTCCAGTTTTCGAATGAGTGACTGGCCGTGCGCAGGCCAATGAGCGGTTTGCCTGACTCGACGTAGTTCCTGATCCTGCAGAGCTGTTCGGCAGGCAAAGTCATGCGACGGACAAAAAGAATGACCAGGTCCGCTTTGGCGAGCGCGTCGAGACCGGGGATGTCTTCGCCCTGGGTTCGCTCGAGGTAAACGCAGTTGAACCCGTAGTTCGTTTCCAGAAATTGCTTGAACACCGGCAGCGTCTCCGCGGATCTGTATTCGTATTCGCCGGAAATCAGAACCAGGGTTGGCTTGGCCGTCGGCGCCGCCATGCCGCTTGTTTCCAACGTCAGCAGGAGGATCGTCAGGCCGCTTGCGAGGGCGAGGGGAAAGTTTTTCATGGCTTTATCTGAGTCATAGGATCGAAAACTTCGGCTGTCCAGCGCGGATTGCATCCTCTTAACGACCGTCGGTCGCATCCGTGACGTTTCTATTCAGTCCAAGGTAGGGCAGGCGAGCGCTCCAGGCGTGCCGCCCCTCGTATAAAACGTCCGCGTTTTGTTCCGTCCGGCAGGAGCAGTTTCACTGACGACTGCCGTGAAAAATCCCGAATCCGCCTTGTGTTCCCGTCGTCAGCCTGTTATACGCCTGCGCAGAATCACCCGAATAAGCGCCTCAAATCCGTGCCGCGGCGCCAGAAAATTATGAACTACAGAATTTTCGTTCTGCTTTCAATAACCGGCGGACTGGTCCTTTCCCGCGTGCCTTCGCTCCGCGCCGAAAACTGGCCGCAATGGCGCGGTCCTTTTTTCAACGGCTCAACCACTGAGAAGGGCCTTCCGCCGCACTTCTCAAAAAGTGAAAATGTGAAATGGGTGGCTGATCTGCCCGGACCTTCGGCCGCCACGCCGGTGATTTGGGACGATCGGGTCTTTGTCAATTCAGTGGACCAACAGGCGGGCACACTCCAGGCGCTGTGTCTGGCTCGCGCCACCGGCAAGACGCTCTGGCAACACGAGACCGGCGTCGGCATCAGCCTCGACGAGAAAAGCAACTTCGCTTCCCCTTCGCCGGTCACCGACGGCAAACTGGTCTGGTTCTTTTATGGAAACGGCCAACTGGCGGCGTTCGACTTCGACGGCAAGCAGGTTTGGTCCCGCAATATTCAGAAAGACTACGGCCAGTTCGCGTTTCAATGGACCTTCGGCAGCAGCCCGACGTTTTACGCCGGCCGCCTATATCTGCAAGTCCTGCAACGCGACGTGCCGGTGCATGGCCGTGGACGCACGGATGGCCCGCTCGATTCGTTCCTGTTGGCGCTCGATCCGAAGACCGGCAAGGAGCTCTGGAAGGTCGTTCGTCCCAATGATGCGCGTGAAGAATCGAAGGAATCTTACGCCACGCCGATTCCGTTCACCTTCAACGGCCGGCCGGAAATTCTCGTCGCGGGCGGCGATTGCATCACCGGACACGACCCCGCCACCGGCAAGGAGCTGTGGCGTTGGGGCACGTGGAACCCGGACAAGATTACACACTGGCGCCTGGTTCCTTCCCCGGTCGCCGGGGCTGGCGTAGAGCTGGCCTGCGGGCCGAAGGGCGCGCCGGTCTTCTCTGTCAAAGCCGGAGGAAAAGGCAACCTGGACGATTCAGGATTGGCCTGGAAAGGCGCGGAGCGCGAAATTTCCTCCGACGTGAGCACACCGCTGTTTTACGAAGGGCGGTTCTACATTTTGAACAGCGACCGAAGGACACTCGCCCGCGTCGTGCCGGCCAGCGGCAAGATCGAATGGACGGGCGAGCCAGGCAGCCAGGCGAAAATCGAGTCCTCGCCCACGGCCGCCGACGGCAAAATTTATTTCCTGAACCATCGCGGCGACGTGTTCGTGGTGGAGGCGGGCGAGCAGTTTAAATTGCTGCACAAGACTGCGATGGGTGACGGCGGCGATAATAACCTGCGTTCGAGCATCGCCATCGCTCAGGGTTGCCTGTTCATCCGCACCGGCTCCAAACTTTACTGCGTTGGAAACTAGTAAGCCATCCGTTCGACCACATCGCGCGCTGCCTCAACATGACCATCTCAGAATTCCAAAACAAGGAAGTCGGTGATCAACTACGTTCGGGACGATCGGAGTCTTGTTGTGTCGCGCCATCTTGATTGGGACGAGCCCTATGACAGCGCGATCCACGTCGTTCCTATGTGGGACGAGGAGCACGCTTTGTCCTTGGAGTATCGGGATGGGACAGTTGTTTCGGCGAATGATTCGCCGTTCAGGCTAGAGGCCGGTGTCCTACGATGTGGCTGATAAAAGCAATGCAGTCTAACACGCGCTAAAGCTTGCCAGCTTGCCCGCGCACCGGCTTCCTGCTTCACTGCCGGCGTGACGTTGCCGTACAAAATCTCCACGCTGCTCTACTGCTTCAACGAACGCGATGAAGTGCTGTTGCTGGAGCGGCGCAAAGAGCCGAATCGTGGCCTGTGGAGCCCGTGCGGCGGCAAATTAAAAATGGAAATCGGCGAGTCGCCCTACACCTGCGTCTGTCGCGAAGCAGAAGAAGAAATCGGTTTAAGGATTTCGCCTGCGCATCTGCATCTGACCGGCGTTGTCAGCGAGCACGGCTATGAAGGCCAGGCGCATTGGCTGATGTTTTTGTTCGAGCTTACCGAGAAGTTGGCAAAGCTGCCTCCTCCGCACGATGAAGGCCGGTTCTCGTTTTTCTCCCGTGACGCTCTGAAAAGCTTGGCGCTGCCGCAAACCGATCGCGAACAAATCTGGCCGTCGTTCTGGCGGCATCGCGGCGGTTTCTTCGCCGCGCACTGCCATTGTCATCCCGACGGCCGCAACGACTGGAAGCTGGAAGAATCCACTCAACCATCAACCATCAACCATCAACCATCCGGCAATGCCCGACGAACCCATCATTGATCTGCAGAGCGACCACTACTTCATGGGCGAAGCGCTGCGTCAGGCACGGCGCGCTTACGAGGCGGAAGAGGTGCCGGTGGGAGCAGTCGTCGTGCGCGAGGGTCGCATCATCGCGCGGGCTTTTAATCAGGTGGAACTGCTGAAGGACGCGACGGCGCACGCTGAAATGCTCGCGTTGACCCAGGCCGAAGAGGCAGTCGGTGACTGGCGGCTGGCTGACTGCACGATTTACGTGACCAAGGAGCCGTGTCCGATGTGCGCCGGCGCGATCGTTCACGTCCGGCTCGCGCGGTTGGTTTACGGGGCGAGCGACCCGAAAGGCGGCGCGGCCGGGAGTGCCTTGAATCTTCTCCAGTTCCCGACCATGAACCACCGCTGTGAAATCACGCCCGGTGTGCGCGAAGCCGAATGCCGGTCGTTGTTGCAGAGCTTTTTTGCGGAGCAGCGTGAACGGACAAAACCAGAAAGCCCGAAGCCAGGCTTCGCAGAATGATCCCTTCTGACTGTTTGGAGGCTCTCCCTGACCGCCTTCCCACTCGGGTCGAGCTTCAACTGACCGCGATCAGCGAGACGCGTTCGTTCTTTTCGTTCCGCGCGACGCCCATGGCGCGCGGATCGAGCACCGGCTTGCCATCCACGAGAAATGCGTAGTGATGATGCCCGTGATTGAGGGGAATTTGCAGGTGCCAGGACCCATCCGTCTGTTGTTGCATGGGATGGACATGGGGACCCCAATCATTGAAATCGCCAACCACGGCAACCGATTGCGCCTCCGGCGCCGCGCAGAAGAAGTTGGTCGGCTTGGCCATGTTTCTGGCCGAGTAACGGCTGTGGTGGGAGCTGTTCGACGGTCTCGAACGCATTGTATGCAACGTTTGCATCTAGTTATAATACTTAACCCCTGGGGAAAAGCTTTCACCGGGTTGACCGCAATAGAGAACCAAAACTCCGCCCGCAGCGCAAGCGGGAAGCCCAGGAAAATGAAGATTTTTCTTCAACAATTTGTTGACAAGGATGTGGCACAATCACGCCTGGGACCGTGGGCGTCAACCCTGGTTCGGCGGCGGCATTTGCTTTACGTGCAGCGGAATGCTCGATTCCTGCCGACCGTCGATCGCGATATCGATGGCGTATTGGCCGGGTTTGTCGAACTTCAACTGCTGGATGTTGATGATGAAATTGCGCGCCACGAAGTTCGCGTCCGGCGGTAACGCGACCTCCGCCGGCATGTCGATGCTGGGCATCACAAATCGTCCGTCTTCGTCCACGAAATTCATCTTCACCTTGTGCGGTCCTTCTTCCACTTTGCTGAAAACAATGCGCAGCGCGACGGAACATTGCGGATGCACCGCGGGCAGTTGTTGCGTGGCAATCGTGTCGAAAGCGCCGAGCAGATTCAGTTTTCCGCCGTAATCGGTCGCGGCATCGCACAAGACGGCAATCTGGACGTTCATAAAGTTCGGAGTTAATTACCGCGCCACTGTGCCAAAGTCCGCCTTTGACGAACAGCAAAATACAAATTGACTGGCGGCGAGAAAGCGACTACTTATAACAGCGTGAATCGTGGTCTGAACCTTCAACTGCTGGCGAACGCGCTGCTGCTGCATCGCGTGGCAGTTGGGTTCTAGTTCGCTTACACAGAATTTCCTGAACCTCGCTGCCAAACGGCGGTGGGGTTTTTGTTTTTTTACCACGGATGAACACGGATAAACACGGCTACAAACGGGACGCGCAAGGTTCAGGCGATTCGAACGCGGACTTCAGTCCGCTTCAAGGCCGTTCACCAGTTGCGGTTCGACGCGGCCTGGTGCGAAGTGAGGCGAAGCAAACTGAAACCCGCGCTCCGCGCATTTTATCCGTGTCCATCCGTGTCCATCCGTGGTTTAATTTGCAAATTTATTGAGCCTATGTTGAAGGACCCGTCTCAAAAGTATCGTCCGTTCGCACCGGTCCATTTGCCTGACCGGCAGTGGCCCAATCGCGTCCTCACGCGCGCACCCCTCTGGTGCAGTGTGGACCTTCGCGATGGCAACCAGGCCCTCGCGGTGCCGATGAACATCAGCCAGAAGCTCGAGCTCTTTCAAACGCTGGTTAAATGCGGCTTCAAAGAGATCGAGGTGGGATTCCCCTCCGCATCAAACACCGAGTTTTCCTTCAATCGCCGGCTCATCGAGGACATCCGCGCGCCCGGCGACGTTTGGCTCCAGGCGCTCGTGCAGGCGCGCGAGGATTTGATCGAACGCACCTTCGAATCATTGGTCGGCGCCAAGAAAGCCATCATTCATCTCTACAACTCCACCTCGCCCGCCCAGCGCCGCGTTGTGTTTGGAATGTCGAAGGAGGAAATTGTCCGCGTTGCGGTGCGCGGCGCGACCTGGATCCAGGAGCGTCTCCCGCGGCTCAAGGGCACGGAAGTCATGCTCCAGTATTCACCGGAAAGCTTCAGCGCCACCGAAGTCGAGTTCACAAAGGAAGTCTCCGAAGCGGTCATGGAGGTCTGGAAACCGACGCCGCAGCGGAAAATGATCCTGAACCTGCCCGACACCGTCGAAGTCGCGATGCCGAACGTTTATGCCGACCAGATCGAATGGATTTGCCGGAACATCAGAGACCGCGATTCCCTCGTCATCAGTCTGCACACCCATAACGACCGCTGCACCGGGGTCGCGGCCACGGAGCTGGGCTTGCTGGCCGGCGCCGACCGGGTCGAAGGCACGATCTTCGGCAATGGCGAACGTACCGGCAACCTGGACATCGTGACGGTTGCGTTGAATCTGTACATGCACGGCATCGATCCGAAGCTCGATTTCACCGACCTCACCGCAATGCTCGAGGTTTACGAGCGTTGCACCGGCATGACCGTCCCGCCGCGCCAGCCTTACGCCGGCGAACTGGTCTTCACCGCTTTCAGCGGCTCGCACCAGGACGCGATCAAAAAGGGTCTCGCCGAGTGGGAGCGGGGCGGCCGCCAGCACTGGGACGTGCCCTATCTTACCATCGACCCGACCGACATCGGTCGAGAATACCGCGAGGTCATCCGCGTCAACAGTCAGTCCGGCAAGGGCGGAGTGGCCTATCTGCTGGAAAGCGAGTTCGGCATCGAACTGCCCAAGGAAATGCAACGCGAGTTCGGCCCCATCGCCAACGACGAGGTGGACCGCCTCGGCCGCGAGGTGAGCGGCGCCGAGTTGAAGGCGATGTTCTGGCGCGAATACGTTGAGCGCACCGCGCCGTGGCAGCTCCGGGGATTCGAAACCGAGAGCCGCAACGGCATTGTTCGCTGCCGCGCGCGCTTGCTGCGTGACGACCAGCCGGTCGAATTCTCCGGTGAAGGCAACGGTCCTCTGGCCGCGCTGGTTCACGGCTTCAGCACGGCTGGAGTGCCGCGCTTCGAGATCACTCATTACAGCGAACACTCCCTGAGTTCCGGTGAAGAGGCCGCTGCCATTGCCTATATCCAGGTGAAACACAGCGACGCCCGCACCCGGTGGGGAGCTGGCGTGGACACCAATATCGAACTCGCGTCGGTCAAAGCCGGCCTCAGCGCGCTGAACCGGTCGCGAGCGGAGAGCAAAATGGAACTGGCTTCCAGCCTGTCCTCGGTGCTCGCCTCGCCGCGTCTGCAAGCAGCCCATGACGACGCCACACCGCATGCAGCGCGCTGGTGGCAAGGCAATCTCCACACGCATTCACTCTGGAGCGATGGCGATGATTATCCGGAAATGATTGTCGATTGGTACAAACAGCATGGCTACCAGTTCCTCGCGCTCTCCGATCACAACATCCTGCTGCAAGGCGACAAGTGGATCGAGGCGACCAACAACCGGGGCGGCGCGGTCGCGTTGGAAAAGTACTTGAAGCGGTTCGGCACAAATTGGGTTCAACTGCGTGAAGCAAAGGGCAAGCGGCAGGTGCGGCTCAAAACGCTGAGCGAATTCCGCCGACTCTTCGAGGAACCGGGCCATTTCCTGTTGATTCAGAATGAAGAAATCACCGACAAATACGGATTAAAACCGGTCCACGTCAACGCCACCAACCTGCGCGACCTCATCAAGCCGCAAGGGGGCAACAGCGTCCTGGAAGTCATTCAGAACGATGTGAACGCGGTGTTCGAGCAACATCGGCGCACCGGCCAGCCGATGTTTCCGCACCTCAATCATCCCAACTTCGGCTGGGCCGTGACCGCCGAGGACCTGATGCGCGTAAAGGGCGAGCGGTTCTTCGAAGTCTATAACGGTCACCCGGCCGTCCATAACGAAGGCGACGCCACCCACGCCGGTTCCGACCGACTCTGGGACGTCGTGCAGACGATGCGCCTGACCGAGTTCAACGAAGGGCCGCTTTACGCGCTGGCCGTGGACGATTCGCACAGTTACCACAAAGAATCTTCGTCCAACAGCAATCCGGGCCGGGGCTGGGTCGTCGTCCGCGCGCCGGCTCTCAGCGCCACGAACATCGTCGCCGCGATGGAAGCGGGCGATTTTTACGCTTCGTCCGGCGTGCGCTTGAAGGACGTGCGCCGCGGCAAGAACCGTTACGAAATTGAGATCGAGCCGGAGGAAGGCGTGACTTACACGACGCAATTCATCGGCACGCGCAAAGGTTTTGACAGGAAGAGCGAACCGCTCCTCGACAGCAATGGCGAACCGCTGCCGGTGACGCGGCGCTACAGTCAGGACATCGGCGCCGTGCTGGCCGAAGTCGAAGGAACGAATCCTGGTTACACGTTGAAAGGTGATGAAATCTACGTCCGCGCCCGGATCATTTCCTCGAAGCCTAAAGCCAATCCGTACGCCAAAGGAGAGTTCGAGCGAGCGTGGACACAGCCGTTGGTTACTGGGACAGCCGCCGCGGATTTCAAAACGCGCGTCGGGACATTGAACGACCTCCACGCACGCATCGCCTTTCCCCTTTCCCATCAGCCTGACTTCGGGTAGGGACATCGCGCTGCGATGTCCCCGCCCGCGAATCAGCGGGCGGCATCGTTGCGCCGCTGAACGCGGCGCGGACGGCGCAGCGCGCCGTCCCCACCTGGTTCAGGATTCAATTCGCGAAGTTTTGTTTCATGGGAAGCCCCCCCTTTCATTTTTCGCATGCATTGGGACCATGAACCGCCCCCTCACTCGCCCTTCGGGCACCCTCTCCCCCTCCGAGGGGGAGAGGGATGGGGTGAGGGGGCGGTTTATGGAGAGCCACCAGCTGAATCCCCCTCTACTTTTTGGGAGGAAGCAGCCCGTAGCGACGCATCATCATCTCATTCTGATAAAACGGCACCGATCCGTCCTTTGCCGAACCCTGAGGCGCCGTCTGCTCGCCGGTCGATCCCCCCAGCGTTTCGATCGCTGCCTTTACGATTTCCAAATCTTCGAAAGTCGCGCGCACCATGAGGATGCCCGTGAGGTCGTTGTAGAACACGGCCTTGCCCGGCACGTCCATGTTGATGCCCAGTTGAGTCAACAACCGCCGTAGGGCGACCTGAGTCTCCGGCGCTTTCCCGTCCTGGGCGCTCAGTTTCCTTTTCAGCGACTCTTTGAGAGCATGGATCGCCTCGCGCTGCTCTACGACCATGGGATGTTTGTCCGTGAATCGTGTGAGCAAGTCAGCCAGACTTTTCTCTTGCTCACTGATTGTCTGGCGGATTTTCTCAGGATCACTGGTGATTCCGAACGCCCTCTCCATACCCGGCAGGAGCTTGTCAGCGTCAACCTTGAAGGTGCGGACTTGCAGCGGCATCGGCCCGGAGGCCCCTACGGAGCCGCTCCCGTCCGACGGCTTTAACCTTTGCGAAAAAACAACGCCGTAGTCTTCGATCGAGTATTCGACCGGTTTGTCCGCCACCTTCACAACCGCATCCAGCACGTCCTTCAATCGAACATCGCGCAACGGCAGGTTGAATCGGACGATGACGCTGCTCATGTCGAGCGGCTCGGACGGCGGAGTTTGAATCGGTTGGCCGGTGTTCGGATCGATGGTCGTGGCGGCCGTGGCTTGTGTTGCGTTCGGATTAATCAAAAAGTTTAGCCCCTTCTTCTCCGGGTCGCGCTTGCGCGATTCCTCGTCCAAAGATTTCAGCACCTCCGGCAAGGGCGTACCGTCGAACACCACTTCATCCAAAACAATCTCCTCCAGCTTCGACTCGACCCGGCCTTTTTCCTTTTTCGCGGCGGGAAGACCGTAACGCCGGCGCATGAGATCGTTCGGACTGACTGTGGTTGGCGGCTTCGCCGCCTGGGCCGAACCTTTGGGCATCAGCCCATACCGTTCCAGCATCAACCGATTGTAGTAAAACGGTGTCGGGCGCGAGGACTCTTCCGCGGAGGTGTCGCTCGCCAGGTCTGGCGCTGCCGGTTTGTCGCCGGCAGGCGTCGATTTTGTGTCCGCAGGCACGGCCTTCTTGTCAATTGGTCGATTGTCTGCGCTGGCGGCTGGCGCGATGTTGTTGTCGGTTCCCAGCGACGCCAGCAGCGCAAACGCTGCCAGTGAACGTTTCCAGGTTTGTTTCATGGTCTTCATGGGGTCTCCTTTGGTGAATGCCTGGGGAGAGGCCCAGGCGGTGCATAAAATTACGGCGGCAACCAGCGCCGCTGGCCCAACTATTTTGGCCCAGATTGATCGGAAGCGGCTTGGCGGGGACCACGAGCGTCCGCGCAAATCAATCAACCGTTCCACGCGTCGGCCCAGCCCGGACTGAAACCCGCTCCCTTCGACACCCACCCAGGCAGACGCGCGCCGCTGCGTCAGTTGCGCGCCAAGTTCCACCAGGCACTGGGCGAGAACGCCGGGACCATTGGCCACCAGCAAGCTCGCTTCATCCGCCGCCGTTTCGCTAGCGGCGTGCAACTGGCGGCGCGCCCACCAGACCAACGGGTGCCACCAAAAAATTGCCGCCGCCAAATCCGCCAGCAGATACCAAAACGGATCCTTTTCGGCCAGATGCGCCAGTTCGTGTGCCAACATCGCCTCCTGCCGGGCGGTGTCGAAGCGTTTGGTGAATCCGGCCGGCAGACCGATGGCAGGCCGCAGCACGCCGAAAACAATCGGCCCGCTCAACCGCGCCGACTCAACCAGACGAACGCGCCGGTTGATTCCCAAAAGCCCTGCCAATTCGTGAACGCGGTTTTGCAGAGCTACATCGCCGACGGCCCAGCGCCGGCGCCGGAAAAACGCGAACAGCACGCGTGCGACACAACCGCGCGCGACGACCAGCGCCGCGCCGGTCAACCAGATCAACCCAAGCCACAGAATTCCGACTGAGTCCGGGACGGAGAAATTTTCCGGTGGCGCAAGCCGACTCGGGTTTCGCTTGGGATCGGCCGCTGTAACAAGACCGGGATGCGGCCCCTGCGCCAGGGTCACCGATGATTGCGTTTTCGACGGTGCGGTTGTTTCGGGTTGGCGGTTCAGCGCGAATTGTTCGGCCACTCTCCCGCGAAATTCATCGGTCAGAGGCAGCGCTGACACGCGCCCGCCGCTTTGGCCGGCTGCGATGCCGGTTTCCGATCCACCGTTGCCGATACGGATTATCCTCCCCAGCCAGCCGGCCGTCCCGCGGGCCGCACCACTCAATTCAAACAACGGCAACGCGAGTAAGCTCGACACGCAAACCTGCCAGATTGTTCGCCGCCACCACGCCGACTTTGTGGAACGTTGAAGCAAAGCCGCCGCGACCACGACCAAGGCTACTTCGGACGCGAGTAATCCCAGCAGTTGAAGCCAGACAGTCAAAACGGGCGCGGCGCTCATACGCTTTTCTTCCTTTCAGCGAT
>QHNT01000489.1 GCA_003218515.1 Verrucomicrobiota bacterium
TGTTCGTTAAACGGGCCGACCACCACGAACACGTCGTTGTCGCGCGATTCGAGGAGTTTTACCAACCGCTGAAAGGCCGCCCATTGCAATGACTGATCCAGTTCGACCCACTCGAACCGCGTCGAGCCTTCACCGGGCGAGCCGGACGTTCCGGTCGTGGACCACGGTTTGTGGCGCGGACTGCGCGGGCCGCGTTCGGGATCGTTGGCCGGCTCAGCCGGAATCGCAAACGTGATTTGCGCGAACGGGTTCTTGTACGCGTTCGGATAATGCGGCGGATCGCTGCCGTCTTCTTCGAGTGTCCAGTTCAGGATACTCTTCTGTCCAAAATAGGTGTTCTGCAAATGCGTCACCCATTGCGAGAACGGGAAGTTTCGTTCGACGACGGCCGACAGGCGATGGTTCAGATCGGCTTTGTAACAGGGAACGCGCGGGACGAACTGCGGCACGAGCTCGGCATGATTGAACCGCTCTTCCTTCTCGGTGCGCAAATCCGCCTTCGGGCTGCTCATCCAAAGGACGTTGCAATGCACGATGACTTTACGCCCGCGCAACGGCCCGCCGTAGTAACGGACCAGACCTTCGAGCGCGAGCGGGAACAATCCATTCACGCCGGCGTTGACGAACTTTCCCGGCTGACCGGACTGCAAAAAATGCGACAGCGTGCCGTCGGGCAGGACGTATTCGCCCCACATCACGGAATCGCCAAGCACGACCACGTTGGTTGGGGCGATCTGTTGGAGACGCCTTTCGTAGAGCCAATAGTCTTTGCTCAGGGCGTAAGGGATGCGGTAATCGGGCCCGGTTTGGAAACATTCCAGCTTTTTCCAAAGGCGCGGCGTGAGGACGGTAATGACCGTCAGGATGACCAACACCGTCGCCCAATGCCGGGCGTTGAGCCGCATTTCATTGACGAAAGGCGTTTCGGGAATCTCGATTGTTTTTGGCGAGGCCATTCAGAATTGGAAATAGATAAACGTACCGCCGCCGGAAGCGCAGAGGCACAGATACAACACCATGAACACCGCTACACCGACACGGACGAAATCGATCTGGAGCACGTTCCGGAAGCGCGACTCGTACAGGAACTCATAGAGCCACACCAGGGCCGCCAGTCCGAGCATTAGGGCGGGGATTTGCGGGTCACGCCAGGCGGCGGTGAAGATGCGGTTGACGATCAGCAGAGCGTCGTTGAGGGATCCGGCGCGGAAAAAAATCCAGGCGAAACTCACAAAGGCAAACACACCCAGTTGCTTCATCAACCGCGGGACGTGCGTCCGGTAAAAGGCCGACCGTTCCAACTCGCGTGTGATCATCACGCCCAGCGCGTGGAGGGTTCCCCAGATGAAGAAGGTCCAGGCCGCTCCATGCCAGATGCCGGAGATGAAGAAGGTCAGAAACAGGTTGCGGTACATGTTGAAAGTGCCGTGTTTGTTTCCGCCGAGCGGAATATAGACGTAGTCCCGGAACCAGGTGGAAAGGCTGATGTGCCAGCGCGACCAGAAATCGCCCAGCCCGGTGGCGAGGTAGGGATTGTTGAAGTTCAGAATCAAATGAAAGCCCATGAGCTTGGCGACGCCGCGGGCCATGTCCGTGTAACCGCTGAAGTCGAAGAAGATTTGCCAGCCAAAGGCGACGGTGGCGAGGATCAGCGCCGGCGCTCCGTGCGCCTTCGGGTTGTCATACACGCGTTCGACATAGAACGAAAGGTAATTGGCCAGCGCCAGTTTCTTGAACAGACCAACCAGGAAGAGCGATGCGCCGTCGGTGAAGACGTTGCCCAGATAGAAATCAATCGTGTAACTCAACGACTGGAAGGTGAAGAAGGATATCCCGACCGGGAGCAGGTATTCGAACCCGAACGGCATGAGCGTGGATGGATCGGGCAATCTGACGGCAACATGGAACCCGGCGAATACTGCGTTGAGGTTCTCCACGACGAAACGCGCGTATTTGAAAAAGAGCAGGAGTGCAAGGTTGTTCACCAGGCTGATCAACAGCCAGATTCTGCGGCTGCTCAAGAGCGCGCCCAACGCCATTAGCAGCACCAGCACGCCGAGCGCACCCATCGTGGGTCGCAGCGTTTTCGGGCCCGCCAACGCCAGGCCCAGAATGCCGGCGGCGGCTGAAGTCGCGCCGATAAACGCGAACTTGAGCACGCGATCATCAAACCGCAGGCGCGTCAGTCGCGCCCGCACGTCTACGCGTTGTCCCCCGCGCGGACAGTGGTCCATGAGCGCAACCAGCGAGAAATCGAGCACAGTGGAGTAAAAAACCAGGAACAGGTAGTACGGATTCCACCATCCGTAGAAAAAGTAGGAGGCCGCTGTGAGCCAGGGAAGCCACAACCGGGTTTTCCGCAGCGCGAAGAACACCGGCAAGACGATGAGCAGGAAAATTGCGAAGGGCCAGGTGTGGAAGAGCATCGAGGGATTGGGCGGTTACGTGAAGTTCTCGGACAGAACCGGAAAAAATCTTACTCCAGCGGATGATCCTGTGTGAAACGCAAAACACCAAATTCCAAACTCCAAAAACCAGGGAAACTCCAAACTTCCAAGTCCCAAACGATCCGCGGATGAAATAAAGTCCCCGGCCCGGAGACAGGCCGGTGACGTGACTGCGGGAATAGCTCCGGGCGTTTGAATATTGGTGTTTCTCTGGAGTTTGGTGTTTGGAGCCTGGTGTTTTGTGTCGTCGTCGAAAGGCACGATTTGTGAGGGCAAAACTAGCGTTTGGCCGAGCGCTTCAATTCCTGCAATTCTTCAAACGTCGCTCTGCGCACGCAGCGAAAACCGCAATAGTCGGTGTAAAAGCAGGCGTCGGTATCGCCGGTCCGTTGACCCTGGCGAAACGTGGCGCGGCACATGTCGGCGCTCGACTTCCACGAGCCGCCGCGCATCACACGTTTCACGTCCTTGCCGGGGCTGGGCGGCCCGTGCGGATCGCCCGGCGGACTCTCTTTGTAATAGGTCGGGCTGTAAACGTCCTCACACCATTCCGACACGTTGCCGTACAGATCGAAGATGCCCCAGCGATTCGGTTTTTTTCCTCCGAGAACGTGAGTTTTTTCGCCGGCATTGTCCGCAAACCATGAGTACTGCCGGAGCTTGTCCGGCTGCCCAAAATCGTAAGGCCCGTCTTCGCCGGCGCGGCAGGCGTATTCCCATTCCGCTTCGGTCGGCAGGCGGTAACCATTCGCCGCGTAATCGCAATCCCAGTCGGCGGTTTTCTCGTCGTAACAGGGTTTCAGGCCTTCCAGAAGGGAACGCTCGTTGCAGTACTGTTTGGCATCGCGCCAACGGACGCGCTCCACAGGCTTCTTCGGGCTGTCCTGCCA
>QHNT01000152.1 GCA_003218515.1 Verrucomicrobiota bacterium
CTTCGACGAGATCAACGTGCACCAACCTGACCTGGTGTTTGTCTCGAAGAAAAACCAGTCCATTCTCACCTACGCCGGTGCGGAAGGCGCGCCGGATTTCATTGTGGAAATCCTTTCGCCGAAAACGGCCGGGCTGGACAAGAAGCCCAAGCGGCGGGTATTTGCGCGCTGCGGCGTCAAGGAGCTGTGGCTCATTGATCCCGACGCGAAGCTCGTGCACGTCTATTTTCTCCAGAAGGACACCGAGCATTCTGCCGTGACTTACCAGGAGAAGGACACGTTTGCGTCGCCGCACTTTCCCGGACTGAGGATCAAAGGAGCGACGATTTTCAAAAGGTAGCCTCGCGGCACGCCGCCCAGATTTTTCTGGCTATTCCGAAACGAGTGTGAGATGACGCTCGCCCTCACCCCGTCCCTCTCCCCCCAGGAGAGGGAGAATCGTGCGCCGCACGTTCGCCGGCTTTCATGCGCCGGGTTGCGACTCCGCTGCTTGCGGACCGCAGAAAAGCTGTCAAAACAAATTTCCAAAATAGTAAAGGCCCCGTGTGGCGGCCAACCACGAAGCGGTTGGTCATGCTCGAAACGATGGTCGAATGTCCAACGGCTCCCCTCACCCTTCCCTCTCCCCTCATCCGATGAGGGGAGAGGGTGGCTTTAGCCGGGTGAGGGGAGTGCCCGCGTCAGGCAACGCGCATGCGACCAAAGAGTCACGGGCTGGGTTCGGCGACGTCGTCCTTCAAAAGCGCCTCGGCGTGTTTGCGGGCGGCGTCGGATTGGCCGCCAAGCATCCGAGCCAACTCGGTCACACGCTCCTTGCTTTCGAGGAGACGGATGTTCGTGACCGTGCGGAGAAGTTTCGTTTCTTTGGTGACGACGTAGTGCGCCGAGGCGCAGGCGGCGACCGGCGCGAGATGCGTGATACAAACGACCTGTCGGTGCTCCCCGAGCCGGCGCATCTTGTCGCCGACGGCATTGGCCGTTTCGCCGCCGACGTTGGCGTCCACCTCATCGAAGACGAGCACGGGAATGTCGTCCTGGGCGGCGAGCACGGTTTTCAACGCCAACATGACGCGGGCGATTTCGCCTGAAGAAGCGATGGCGCGAAGCGGGCGGGCCGGTTCGCCGGGGTTGGGAGCGAACTGGAATTGGACCTGGTCAAAACCAGTCGATTGCGGAGTACAGAGTGCTGAGTGCGGAGCGCCAACGGCCACATCGAAGTGGCTCTGCTTGAAGCCGAGGTCAGCAAGTTGTTTGTCCACGGTCCTGCTGAGTTTCGGAATGAGCTTGCGGCGTCGCGCGGAGAGTTCCTCACCGACGCGCTTGAGTTCGGCGTGGGTTTTCCTGAGTCCGGAGTTGATCCGCTCCAGTTCGGCGTCGCGTTGTTCGAGGCTTTGCAGTTTCTGCCGAGCCTGTTCGCCGGATTCAATGACATCGGCCACGGTCGCGCCGTATTTGCGCCGGAGCGATTGAATGAGATTGAGCCGTTCTTCGAGCGATTGCAGGCGGGCCGGGTCGCTGTCCAGCTTGTCGGCATAGTGCGAAAGGTCGCTCTGCAGGTCGCGGAGAAAGGAGAGCGCCTGTTCGTGCAGCGAGAGCAGGCAAACGGCGTCGGGATCGAGCCGCTTCAACTCCTGCAGCGCACGGCCCAGCGCGCCGGCCTGGGCGGCGAGTGAACTCTCGTCTTCGCTCAGCAATCGCAAGGCGCCCTGGCTCAGTTCGAGCAGTTTGGCGGCGTTGCTGGCCAGGCGGTGCTCCCGTTCGAGTTCCGCTTCCTCGCCGGGGCGAAGGCTGGCGGCGGCGATTTCGCTGACTTTTGGCGGAATGCAGCAACGATTGATGATCGTGCGGGCCGTGGATGTCCACGAGCCATTCGCCGAGCGCGGCGAGCACGTTGAGCGTCGTGGGCGAGCCGTTGACGAACTGGCGGTTGGTGCCGTTCGCGGTGAAAGTGCGTTTGAGCACGAGCTGATTGTTTTCGCACGGCTCCAGCCCGGTCTCTGCGAGAAAAGCTTTGAGCGGCGCGCGGAGTCCGGAGATGTCAAAGATTGCTTCCACCGTGCAACTGTCGCTGCCGCCGCGGATGAGCGTGCGGTCGGCGCGCTCGCCCAGCACAAGATTGAGGGCGCCGATGAGAATGGATTTCCCGGCGCCGGTTTCGCCGGTGACGGCGTTGTAGCCAGGATGAAGCTCGAGCGTCAGGTCAGCGACCAGGGCGAGGTTCTTGATGCGCAGCGTCGTCAGCACCGCAAAAGTGTTCGCGTTGAATGTGGCGATTATGTTATCGTTCGGCAAAAGATTTTTGGCAGAATTGACATAGCAAACGGAACAAAAATATGAATCCTGTCTCAGTCCAATCACGAATAGACACGAATGAGCACGAATCGAAATCCCAGCGAGGCGGAACCGTGTCATTCGCGCGTATTCGTGTTGAATCGTGGTTTCTTAACGCCTCGTTGCGGCTTTGTTGATTTCGTTGGGAATTCCAATGGCTTTCACCTTCATTTTCCTCGGTTCGGGAACATCGCAGGGCGTCCCGGTCATCGGCAAGGAATACCCGCCGGAATTTCTGGCCAATCCGAAAAATCACCGGATGCGCCCCTCCGTCTTTGTGGCGACGGAAAAGGCAAGGATTATTGTCGATACGACTCCGGAGTTTCGCGTCCAGTGTTTGCGCGAAAAAATCAACTGGCTTGATGCGGTGATTTTCACCCACTCGCATGCCGACCACATCATGGGGCTGGATGATTGCCGGCGGTTTTGCGATCTACGGGGCGGCGGCCTGCCGATTTACGCCAGCCCGGCGACGATGCGGGACCTGAAACGCGTCTTCGCGTACGCTTTTCACGACGGTCCGTGGCCGAAAGGATATTTCATTCCCGAACCGCACGTGATCGACGGGCCGTTTGTGGTTGGCGATCTGGAAATCAGGCCCTTACCGCTGCCGCATGGCTCAATGGCGGTGAACGGCTATCTGTTCGCGCAGGGCGGCAGAAAGCGGCTGGCCTATTTGAGCGATTGCAAGGAAGTGCCAGTGGAACTTCTGGAACAAGTGCGCGGCGCGGAAGCAGTCGTGTTGGACGCGCTGCGGCGCAAGCCGCACCCCACGCACATGTGTCTGGACGAGGCTCTGACCACGGCGCGGCGGATCGGCGCGCCGCGGACTTATTTCACGCACCTGACGCATGATTACGACCACGACGTGGACCAGGCGGAAATGCCCGCCGGCATTCAACTGGCTTATGACGGGCTCAAAGTCAATTGTCAGACCTGAGGCGTGTGCGTGAAGGTGACGATGCGAATGGTGAGAATGAAGATTCTTTGGAGTTGCTGTGCCGCAACGGCAGGGCTCTGTTCGACTTCGCTCGCGGCGGGACAAGGGGACGAGGTGGTGGTGATTTACAACAGCCAGTTGCCGGAGTCGAAGGAACTGGCCTTCTATTACGCCCAACGCCGCGAGGTGCCGACGAACCAGGTCCTGGGCTTCGACCTGCCAACCGCGGAAGCGATCACGCGCGCGGAATTCCGTGACCAGTTGCAGAAGCCTTTGCTGAAGGCGTTGGAGCGCCAGAGACTGATAAGGACCCAACCGGAAATTATTCCAGCGACACGCGACAGAACCGGCGACGCGTTTCAAAAGGTCATCGACGCCAGAATTCGTTACGCGACTGTTTGCTACGGTGTTCCGGTGAAGATCTTGAACGATCCCAACCTCAGCGAACCGGGCGCTGAAAAACTCCGCGTTGAGCTGCGCCGAAACGACGCGGCGTTGGACAGCGAACTGGCGGCGCTGCCTTTGTTGCTGCGAAACCTTCCGCTAACCAGCCCCGCGCGTAATCCGGTTTACGGCGTTACGAACGCGGCGCGGATCCACCCGACAAACGGGGTGTTGGTCGTGGCGCGTCTCGACGGGCCGAGCGTGGAGATCGCGCGCGGCCTGGTGGACAAGGCGATAGAGGCCGAGACGAATGGTCTGTGGGGCCGGGCCTATTTCGATCAACGGGGACTTACCAATGGCAATTACAAGCTGGGTGACGATTGGATTCGCGGCGCGGCGGAAATGGTCAGGCGATTGGGCTTTGAGACGGTTGTTGACGATAAGCCAGACACTTTTTCCGCGGCGTTCCCGATGAGCCAGATCGCGTTTTACGCCGGCTGGTATGACGGACAATTTTCCGGACCGTTCACGGTATCGAAGGTGGAATTCATGCCGGGAGCCGTGGCCTATCATCTGCATTCGTTCAGCGCGCATGTCCTGCGGACGCCCGATCAATACTGGGTCGGGCCGTTGCTGGCCAAAGGAGCGACGGCGACCATCGGCTACGTGGAGGAACCATATTTGGAGGGGACGATTAACGTTGCCGCGTTCTTTGCGGACTTCACCGCATTGGGCTTCAATTTCGGCGAGGCGGCCTACGCGGCGCAGCCATCCATTTCCTGGCAGACGACCGTGGTGGGGGACCCGCTCTATCGGCCGTTTGGCCGGAAGAATCCAGCCGACCATTTTGGCAAGCGGTTGCAGGAGTTGCACGGCGAATTGCTCGCGCGGAAGAGCAAATTGATCGAGTGGTCTCATCTGCAGGTAGTGAACCTGAACCTCGCGCAAGGCTATTCGGTTTCCGACATGATTGGCTACCTGGAGCAGGAGCCGACGACAAGGAAAAGCGCGGTGTTGCAGGAAAAGCTGGGAGACATTTTCTACTCGCGAGGAAAGCTGGCCGACGCCATTGACGCTTACGGCAAGGCGCTGAAGCTGGAGATGACACCGCAACAGCGCATCCGGGTGATGTTGGGCCAGGCGGAACTGCTCGCGCTTTACACGAAGCGACAACAAGCTTTGGATAAGTATCAGGAATTTCTGAAGGAATTCACGAATTACCCCGCTTTGTTGAGCCTCTACCAGAAGATGCTGCCGCTGGCGCAAGACCTGAACCAGACGACCGAGGTGGTAAGAATCGAAAAAGAGATCGAGCGCCTCTCGCCGCACCCGGAAAAATGAAAGAGCGCGGCCTGGACCGCGCTTGTTCGCAACGCCTTCGGGCGGATCGTTTCGCTTAGTGGTCTATTTCATAAATACGCACACGTTCGCGGCAATGGATTTTGGGCCGAGGCTAGGCGCGCGCAACGAGCATATCGCGCAGTGGATCTGTGAGGAGCGAGCAACGACGCCTCCGGCCAAAAGACATGACGCCCTCCGGGTTGCGCCCAATTTGGCCCGTGGCTTCGTTGCTCGGTTGGTCGAGTATCGCTGCGGATACACTCCCTCCCTCGCGCCTCGCCACGGGCCAAATTGGGCGCAACGAACGTGTGCGTATTTATGAAATAGACCACTTAGGCTCCCATTCCTTCCTCGAAGGAGCCGGCCGCCAGCGGGAAACAGAGATTGTCCCGCACGTATTGAATGCCGTTGGCGCTGGTGGCATCGAGATCGCGATAGGCGCTCTCCGCTTCCACGACGAGCGGCGCGCTTTTCCTGTCCATCGCTTCGCAATAACGCTGCGGATAGCCGATGCGCACCAGCAACTCGATGTAGCGCGTCAGGTTCAGGTCGCCGGACGGCAGATCGGTGAACTGCATCGCGCGCTTTTGCCAGGCGGACTCCATCCTGCGCAGCGGCACGTCGGGACGAATAACGAAGTTCTTCACGTGACAGGCATAAACCCGCGGCCCGACTTTCAAGAAACGCGTCTCCCAGCTTTCGCCTTCCCAGCAGTGGGAGGGGTCGGCATTTACTCCAAGGCATTTGTCGCCGTCGCAAATTCCAACGAGCAGATTGAAATCGTCCGCGCACATGGCGGCGGTGCCGGGGTGAATCTCATGACAAAGATAAAGGCCAAGCCTGCTGGCGTGTTGGCGAAGCCTGGCGGTCTTTTTGACAAATCGGTCCTGGCCTTCCTGGATGAGATCGTAATCGCCGCCCGACCAGAAGCCCCACGGATAACCGGTCGCCAGTTCCCAGCCAAAAGCCGCGCCCCAAAACATCGGCACGACTTTGACGCCAAGCTCGGCGCACAAATCGAGCAGGCGCAACAGATAATCCTCGGCCCACTTCTCAATTTCACCCACTGATTTCTTCGCGATGTCGCCGGGAATGAACGGGCGGATGGTCGGGGTGCCGGTCCAGGCCGTCGTGTGGACCCAGAACGGACAGTGGGCCGACACTCCGTCGAGATTCATCCTGGCCTTGGCGAAGGTGTCTGTGATTTCCTTGGCGCTCTTGAGACCTTTGTCGGACTGGAGCATGTAGTTGGACGGCTGCGCGCCGGACGCGCCCGATTTTTTCGCGTATTCGAGGAATTGCGCTAGGTTTTTGGCGCCATGTTGCGCGCCTTCGACACTGGGATGGAAACGGGTCTGAGCCATAAATGGGGTGTGTTTGATTTTGGCGCTGAGAATTACCGGGCTCGGCCGCAGAAATCAATGGGAAAGCAGCCAATACAGATCGCGGATTGTGAATTGCCGGCTGCCGAGGCAAGGTGATGACCGCACAGCAACAGGCAACCGACGGCGAACAACTGACTATGCCGGTTTTTTACGACACTCACGCTCACCTGGATTTTCCCGACTTCGCCGAGGACCTGCCCCAGGTGATCGAGCGCGCCAAGGCGGCGGGCATTATGAGAATCATTTCCATCGGCACGAATCTCGAGAGCAGCGTGCAGGCGGTGAAGCTGGCCGAGCGGTTTTCCAGTGTGTACGCTGCGGTCGGCTGGCATCCGTGCCATGCGCCGGAGGCGATGGAGGACGTGCGGCCGGCGCTGCGCGCGCTGGCGCGTCATCCCAAAGTCGTGGCCATTGGGGAGGTCGGTTTGGATTATCATCATTTGCCAGGGGAACAGCCGGGGCGTTCCGACGCTGACGATGGCCGGTACAAACAGAAGCAAGCCGCCATTTTCCGCCAGCAACTGGAAGTGGCTGCGGAATTTGGATTGAACTGTGTGGTCCACCAGCGGGACGCAATGGAGGAGGTGCTGGCGCAGATGCAGCCGTTGGCCGGCCAGGTACGCGGCGTGTTTCATTGTTTTGTGAACCCTGCGGCGGACATGCGGCGGATTCTCGCGATGGGTTCACTCGTCAGCTTCACTGGCATCGTCACGTTCAAGAACGCGCAGGACGTTCGCGCGACCGTGGCGGCCACGCCGCTTGACCAATTGATGCTCGAAACTGATTGTCCGTATCTGGCGCCGATGCCGTATCGCGGCCAGCGATGCGAACCGGCTTATGTGAAGGAAATGGCTGAACTGGTGGCGCAGGTGAAAAGCTGTTCGCTGGAGGAATTGAGCCGGGCCACCTGTGCGACGGCTGGCGCATTCTTTCCGAAACTGGGCTCGCACCTGAACGGCTGAGGGTTTCCACAACCGCCGGTCTGTTAACAAAATTTTTTCAGAAAATCGTCTTTCAAAAAGTCCTGCAATTGTGTTTAACCATACCTCGCGCCGAAAGTCTGACGCAGGAAAGATTGTGTCGAAGAAGAATAAATCGACTCCGGTAGCGGTGATGGACCCTGACGAAGGCGTGCAATTGCACGGAAGCGGCAGCGAGGGTGCGGTGCCAGGCCGGGTCGAGTCCTTTCACGGTGCCGCCGAAGAATTCGAGGAGACGGCGAATGGAAGGGAGTGGGACGGCAGACTCACGGGAGCCAAGGCGAGGGAAAACTCCCTGAGCGGCAGTGAGAGCCGTTTGCGCAAACAGAGCGAGGCGCTGGCGAATTTGACCCACGCCAGGGCCCACCACCGCGGTGATCTGCGCGCCGTGCTGCGGGGTATCACCGAGGCCGCCGCACGGGCGCTGGAGGTGGAGCGAGCCAGCGTCTGGCTGTTCAACCAGGACGCCTCCCAGGTCCGCTGTTTTGAGCTGTACGAACGCCGCCTGGATTTTCATTCGGAAGGCGTCGAACTCACGGTGAGGAATTACCCGGCTTATTTCCAGGCGTTGGAACGGGACTTCATCATTGCCGCGCATCACGCCCGCACCGACCTGCGCACGCGCGAGTTCACGGACGACTATCTCGGTCCGTTGGGGATCACCTCAATGTTGGACGCCCCGATCCGGCTGGGCGAAAAGCTTGTCGGCGTGGTTTGCCACGAGCACATCGGCCCGCCGCGCCGCTGGACCGCGGATGAGCAGAATTTCGCGGGTTCGATTGCTGACCTGACCTCACTTGCGCTGGAAGACATGGAACTGAAACGGACAGAAGCCGCACTGCGGGAGAGCGAGACGCGATTCAGCTCCTTCATGAACAATACATCCGCGCTCGCCTGGATGAAGGACGGAGGGTTTCGGTACGTGTACGTGAATCAGCCTTTCGAACGTTTCTTTGGTTGCTCGCCGCAGGACATCGCCGGGAAAGACGATTTTGAACTGTTTTCCATGGAAACGGCCCGCGAACTGCGCGCCAACGACGAAAAGGTCCTCAACACCGGCGAGACCTTGCAAACGTTTGAAAGGGTGCCCAGTCCGGACGGTCAGCCGCACTCCTGGCTCGTGTTCAAGTTCCCTTTCCGCGACGCCACGCGCAAACGATTTGTCGGAGGAATAGCCATCGACATCACCGAACGGTGTCGTGCCGAGGAAGCGCTGCGAGGCCTTTCCCGGCGCATTGTCGCGGCGCAGGAGGCGGAGCGGCATCGAGTTGCGCGCGAGCTGCATGACAGCGTCAATCAAATGCTGGCCTCGGCCCGTTTTCGTGTTCAATCCATTCGAGGG
Source organism: Verrucomicrobiota bacterium (assembly GCA_003218515.1). Classification (GTDB taxonomy): domain Bacteria; phylum Verrucomicrobiota; class Verrucomicrobiia; order Limisphaerales; family AV2; genus AV2. Next base: position 8,704 of record QHNT01000152.1, read on the forward strand.
AAGATCTCCAGCGACAACGAACAATTGGCCGATGAAGCGGCGAAAGCCACCGAGCTGCTGGAGCACGCGCTTCAGGAAGTGCGACGCATCTCACGGAACCTGCGTCCGAGTGAATTGGATGACCTCGGCCTGCCGGCGGCGGCGCGCAGTCTTTGCGAGGAGTTTCAGAAGCGGACGGGCATCACTTGCGATTTGAATTTTGGGCGCCTCCCTAAACGGGTCCCGGCCGATGTCGAGTTGACTTTTTACCGCATCATTCAGGAGGCTTTGACCAACGTGGAAAAGCACGCTCGGGCCAGCCGGCTGGCGCTGGGCATGACGCGGGAAGGCTCTTCCCTCAGGCTCATAGTTCAAGACGACGGCTGCGGTCTTGAGGCCGCGAAACCGCCGAAAAAGAAGAGCGGCTTCGGCCTGGTGAACATGCGCGAACGGGCCGCGTTTCTGGGCGGCACGCTGGAGGTGATTTCAAGTCCAGGCCAGGGAACCGGGATCGTCGTTAAGGTCCCGCTCGGTCGCTCATTCAACACCGAGCCGGCCAGGACATGAACAAACGAACCAAACGGAAAATCCGGTTGTTGCTGGTGGACGACCATCCGCTGGTGCGGGAAGGCATCCGGTCCTGTCTGCACCCTCACAAGCAACTCGAAATTGTCGGCGAGGCCGCTGATGGACGGGAAGCTCTTGTCAAAGCGAAAGAGTTAAACCCCGACATTGTGCTGATGGATATCAATCTGCCGCGCACGAACGGATTGGAGGCAACGCGTCTGCTGCACCGGGAGGCTCCCCAAACCAGGGTGCTGATTCTCACCGTGCACAACAATAAGGAATACGTGCTGCAGATTGTCCAGGCCGGCGCGCGGGGCTACGTGTTGAAGGATACTTCGCCGAAAGAATTGGTGCAGGCGATTGAACAGGTGAACCGCGGCGAGGCTTTTTTCAGTCCCGATGTTGCCCATTTTGTGCTCAACGATTACGTCACCAGTTCCGGTCGTCGGAAATCCGGCGAGGAAGAACTGTCCGACCGCGAGCGCGAAGTGCTCGCTTTGATCGCCGAGGGTTACAGCAACAAAAGCATCGCGTCCAAGCTTGGGCTGAGCGTCCGCACGGTGGAGACCCATCGTGCCCGCATCATGCGAAAGCTGAACATCCACAGCACGGCGGGTTTGACCAAGTTCGCCATCAGTCAGGGCATGGCCAGTTTGGCATGAGGATCGGCACCTCCCGGGCGCACGCCGGGAACGGTATTCGGAAAAGACTCAATGACCCGGCGGGATCGTCTTCCGCTGATGCGGAGCGGACTTTTACCTCATCGTCGCGTCCGTAGTTTTACCTTACGGCAAAATCCGCACTTCCTTCTGTTGCAGCCTTCCAAATTTCGCAGGAACCTTACGTTAACGCGCTTCTTGACAGACCACTTATATTGAGGTTGTGGTGTCGGTTTCCAAGCTCCGACTGATAACTCGTGAAAGAGGAGCTGAACAACATGGAAGAGCTCAGAAGCATTCTGTTGGCGGAAGATAACCCGAACGACGTGGAGCTGACATTGTCCGGATTGGCCCAACTCCACCTCGCCAACGAAGTCGTGGTGGTGCGCGACGGCGCCGAAGCGCTCGATTACCTCTACTCGCGGGGAAAATACGCGTCGCGCAACGATGACAATCCGGCGGTTATCCTGCTCGACCTCAAGATGCCCAAGGTGGACGGGCTCCAGGTGCTGCACGAAATCAAGTCGAACGAAAAGCTCAAGTCCATTCCCGTGGTGATGCTCACTTCATCCGCGCAGGAGAGCGATCTGGTCAAAAGCTATCAACTGGGCGTGAACGCCTATGTCGTCAAACCGGTGAGCTACCGGGAATTCGTCAACGCCGTCAGGCAAGTCGGCGCTTTTTGGGCCGTGGTCAATGAGCCGCCGCCCGAGAATATTCACCGCGCGAGCTGAAGCCGGCAAGAAGTCGTCCTGCCCGGCGAACCATTTTATATTCGATGAAATCGCCACTGTGCATTCTCCATCTGGAGGATGATATCATGGACACCGACTTGCTGCGGGCCATGCTCGAAATGGACAAAATCGTCGCCGCAGTGGAACGGGTGGAGACTCGGGAGCAGTTCCTGGGCGCTCTGGAGGCGGGTGGGTATGATTTGATCATTTCGGATTATTCGCTGCCGTCGTTCGACGGCCTCACTGCCCTGTCTCTGGCGCGGGAGCTGATGCCGTCCGTCCCTTTCATCCTGTTCTCCGGGACGATCGGCGAAGAGGCCGCGATCGAAAGCCTTCGCAACGGCGCGACGGATTATGTCCTCAAGCAGCGGCCCGAACGCCTCGTGACTTCGTTGCGGCGGGCGTTGCGGGAGTTCGAAGACCGACGGCGCCGCCAGCAGGCCGAAGAGGCGTTGCGGGAACGGGAAGAGTTTTTCCGGCTGATTTCGGAAAACGTCACGGATTTGATCGCAGTCGTCGATCTCGAGGGAAGACGCGTTTACAACAGTCCTTCCTACGAGGGCCTGCTGGGCGACCCTGCGAAGTTGTTGGGGACAGATTCATTTGAAGAAATACACCCGGAAGACCGCGAACGGATTCGGCGGGTCTTTCGCGAGATGGTTGCCGCGGGCGTTGGGCAACGCGCCGAATTCCGTTTTTTGCTCAAGGACAGCAGCGTTCGCTATATCGAATCGCAAGTCAGCGCGATGCGGGACAAACACGGCAGGGTAACAAACGTGATTGTCGTCTCCCGCGATGTGACCGAGCGCAAGAACGCCGAGGAGCAAATCCGGGAGCAGGCCGCGTTGCTCGACAAGGCGCAGGACGCGATTTGCGTCACGGACATGGAGCAGCGGATTCTCTACTGGAACAGGAGCGCGGAGGCGTTGTATGGCTGGACCGCTGCGGAATCGCTCGGCCAATACGCGAACGAACTCCTTTTCAAGAACGATTCTTCCCGCCAGATGGAGGCGCTGAAGAGTCTGATCTCGATACGCGAGTGGAAAGGGGACCTGCACCAGGTGACCAAGCATGGGACGGAAATCATCGTGGAAAGCCGCTGGACGCTGGTGCACGACAATGAGGGCAAACCGAAAGCCATCCTCGTCATCAACACCGACATCACCGAGAAGAAAAAACTGGAGGCCCAGTTCTTCCGTTCCCAGCGCCTGGAAAACATCGGCATGCTGGCCAGCGGCATCGCGCATGACCTGAACAATGTGCTCGCGCCCATCATGATGGCCGTGCCGATGCTGCGGGAGAACGTCACCGAGCTGGCCGACCGGAACATGCTTGATATGCTCGACCGCAGCGCCCGGCGCGGCGCCGAGCTGGTGCAACAAATCCTCTCCTTTGCTCGCGGCGTTGAGGGCGAGCACAAACTCATTCAGCTCAGGCACCTCCTGGCGGACCTGGAGAAAATGATTCGCGAGACGTTTCCCAAGTCGATTCAGTTTCAAAAGAACATCGATCCAAACCTCCGGCCTATTCACGGCAATCCCACGCAAATTCATCAGGTGTTGCTCAATCTCTGCGTCAACGCGCGGGACGCGATGCCCACCGGCGGCACCTTGGCCATTCTCGCGGAGGACACGCGGTTTGAAGAACCGCAAGTGCGCCGGCACGCGGGCGTCAAGGCCGGTCCGTTCGTCGTCCTGAGGGTGGTGGACACCGGCACAGGCATTCCCCCGGAGCTGTTGGAAAGAATTTTTGAACCGTTTTTCACGACCAAAGAACCTGGCAAAGGCACCGGGCTGGGACTGGCCACCGTGCGCGGCATCTTGAAGAACCACGGTGGATTCGTGGAGGTCAAAAGCGAAGTCGGCAAGGGAACCAGCTTCAGGATTTGCCTGCCGGCGGCGGAACCCCAGTCGTCTCAAACAACTTTCACCAAGGTGGCTGAGTTGCCGGTCGGACACGGCGAACTGGTCCTGGTTGTCGATGACGAGGAAGCCATCCAGCAGATTGCGCGCGCGACGCTGGAAAACTTCGGTTATCGGGTGATCAGCGCAAACAACGGCGCGGAAGCGCTGGCGGCTTACAAGCAGCACGGGAGCGAGGTCAAGGCCGTTATCCTGGATTCGATGATGCCGTTCATGGACGGAGCGGCCACCATCCGCGCCCTGCGGGAGATTGCACCCAGGCTCAGGATTGTCGGCGTCAGCGGACTGAGTGTGGATGATGGAATTTCCGCAGGGCCCGGGGCGGTGCAGGCCTTTCTGACCAAGCCGTACACCGCGCAAGAGCTGTTACTCAAATTGCATGCGGTCCTGCAGACTGAATAAGCCTCGAGAAGAGGCGGGTTGGCGCAGACGCAGCACGAAGATGAGGTCTTCTCCGCGGACGGGTGCGCGGGTCAACGGAGCTTTTGCGCGAGCAACAACGCGCTGGATATTTCACGAATTCCGGTCTAAATGGAGGCAGTGGAAAACGAACCGGCAATTGGCGTCGCGACAACATGAAGTCCTCCGCATTAGCACCGGGTTCCCCGCCTGAGGCATCACGCGTTCCACCAGTGGGGCGTCCCCACTGGCAACACACCTACTTTGCGCTGGCGGCCTTCAATCTGCTCACGGTTTGCGCCAGCCTCTACCTCAGCTACCGTCTTATGGCCATTTATGCCGAGTCGGTGCGTGTCAACCATCAGTGGTCGCAACGCCTGGGAAGCTATTCGGACCTCGGGCAGTTGGCGGCTGCCGTCAACGCTCCCGAAAACGCGGTGTTCGATTCACGCGACATTGCGGCGGAGTCGGCCAAAATGGAATCCGCGCTCGCCCGCTTCAACGAAAAGCTGCGCGCTGTCCGCACAGAGATGAATTCGGACGTGCCTGCTGCCGAAACCAAACGCCTGTTGGAGCAGATGGACCGTGTGCAAGGGGCGATGGGTGAAATGGTGGACGAGGCGGAACTGATTTTCTCCCTGTTCAAGCGTAATCAATCCGAGAAGGCGGGAGAACGCATGGCCGCGATGGACCGCAAATTCGCCAACCTGAATACAGCGCTGGTCCATTTGCGCGCGATCGTCAGGGGCATCCAGGAGGCCGATTTCGCCGAGCAACTGGCCCTCGCCGCCGCCATCCGCAAGTTTGAGCGCATCATCGCCGTGGCAATCATGTTGATGGTGGTGGGCACCGCGCTCTACGGCACCAAACTCTCCAAAAGCGTTGCCGCCATGATTCAGGCCGAAGAGAAGCAGCGCACGGTGGACGCCTTGAGAGTCAGCGAAGGGCGGTACCGCTCCATCATGGAATCCGCCAATGACGCCATCGTCATCGCGAATGCTGACGGAAATATCGTCGCCTGGAACAAGGCAGCGCGTCAGGTTTTTGGTTACGAGGAGGAGGAAATCATGGGACAGCCACTGACGCGTCTGATGCCTGAGCGATACCGGGACAGGCATCGTCGCGGTTTGGCCCGTTTTCTGGCCACCTATGAAAGCCATGTGATTGGCAAGACGCTCGAGCTGCACGGGCTGCGCAAAAACGGAACCGAGTTTCCGCTCGAACTCTCGCTGACAACCTGGAAGAGCGCCGATTTGCATTACTTTAACGGGACGATGCGCGATATTTCGGGGCGCAAGGAAGTGGAAAGGGAGCAGGAAGCGCAGGCGCGCCTGGACGAATTTCGAGCCGATGTCAACCAGGCGTTAAGCCGGGGTCAAAGCATTCCGGTGATGCTCCGGGAATGCGCCGCCGCCATGCATGCGCGCCTCGACGCTGCGCTCGCCCGGATTTGGGTGCTCAACGAAAGCGGCGTGACCCTGGAACTGCAAGCGAGCGCTGGAATGAACACAGACCTTGACGGCCCCCACAGCCGCGTGCCGGTCGGGAGGTTCAAAGTCGGGCTGATCGCGCAGGAGATGGAGCCGTACGTGACGAATGACGTTCCGAACACTCCGCAAATCGGCGACACGCAATGGGCCCGGTACGAAGGGATCGTCTCATTCGCCGGTTACCCGCTGCAGGTGGAAAAAGAGTGCATCGGGGTCGTGGCCATGTTTGCGCGCCACCCGCTGCCGCGGCAGACGCTGGATGCGCTGGCCGCGGTGGCTCCCGGCATCGCCCAATCCGTCGAACGCCTGCGCGCTCAGGACCAATTAAGAAAAGCCAAGGACGCCGCGGAATCGGCCAACCAGGCCAAGGGTGAGTTCCTGGCGAACATGAGTCACGAAATCCGAACACCGATGAACGCCATCATGGGCATGACCGACCTGGCGTTGAACACGCAGTTGAGCCAGACGCAGCGCCGTTACCTGGAGACCGTGAAAAGCTCGGCCGACTCGCTGTTGGGCCTGCTGAACGACATCCTTGACTTCTCCAAGATTGAAGCGGGCAAGCTGGAACTGGAGACGCTTGAATTTTCGCTCCGCGAACAGCTCGGCAGGACCACCAAGACCCTGGCGGTCAAAGCGCACGAGAAAGGATTGGAGTTGTTGCTGCACATCCCGCCGGGCCTGCCCGACTCGTGGCGGGGCGATGTGCGCCGCCTGCAACAAATCATCATAAACCTCGTCGGCAACGCCGTTAAGTTCACGGGGACCGGTGAAGTCTCAATCCGCGTCGGTCTTGAAGGCGACGCAGCGGCTGCGGGCGAACACGCTGGCCCGCACACGAGCGGAACCGAAGCCTCCGCTGCGCCGCAGTCGGGTCAGGAGTCATTTTTGTATTTCGTGGTCAAAGACACCGGCATTGGTATTCCGCGGAACCAGTTGCGGCACATTTTTAAAGAATTTGCCCAGGCCGACAGTTCGGTGACAAGGAGATATGGTGGCACCGGTTTGGGTTTGTCCATTTCGCGCCGGCTGATCGAACTCATGGGAGGAAGCATTTGGGTCGAAAGCGAAGAAGGCAAGGGGAGCGCGTTCCATTTTATTGTAAAACTTGAGCCAGCCGGCGCGTCGCAGCAAATTCCCGCAGCCCGGGAGGAATTAAGCGGTTTGCGCGTGCTGGTGGTGGACGATAACCAGACCAGCCGCGCGATCCTGGAGGAGATGCTTCAGAGCTGGCGCATGGATCCGGTGGCCGTCGGCAGCGCTGACGCGGCACTGGCGGAACTGGAGTCGTCGGCCCAGTCCGGCAGGTCTTTCAAGCTCGTCGTCGTGGACGCGGTGATGCCGGACATGGACGGCATCGCGCTGACCAGGCAGATCAAGCGGCGTCCGGACCTGGCCGAGGCCCCAGTGCTGATGCTGAAGCTGGCGTCCCGACCGGGCGATACAGTTCGCACCGAGGCAGCCGGTGTCGCTGCGTACCTGACGAAACCAGTGCAACCGCTCGAATTGCTCGACGCCATTCTTAACGCACTGGGCGTTCATGAAACAAGAAGGAGGCTGGTCGAAGCGAAAGAGACCTCGCCGAAAGTCCAATTGTCTGCCGCCGGGTTGAGTATTCTGCTTGCTGAAGACCATCCGATTAACCGTGAACTGGCCGTGACTATCCTGACTCAGGAAGGTCATCGAGTGACCGAAGCTTATAATGGAAAAGAAGCGTTGGCCCTGGCCACGCGGCGCCCTTTCGATTTGGTCCTGATGGACGTGCAGATGCCGGAATTGGACGGCCTGGAAGCGATCCGCTTGATTCGAGGGGACGAACAGCAAACCGGCGGGCATGTGCCGATCATCGCGCTGACCGCGCATGCCATGAAGGGCGACCAGGAATTGTGCCTCGCCGCGGGCGCGGACGCGTATCTCAGCAAACCTGTAAAACGACGGGAGCTTTTGGAGGCGATCAACAGTCTGGCGGCTCAGGCGTCGGCTGGCGCCGCCCAACCGGCTGTGGGCGCGCCGGTCCCGGAAGAGAAGCACCTCGACCTGGAACGATTGCTGGAGCAACTGGGTGGTGGCAAGGAGATGGTGCAAAAGCTGGCCCGGATGTTTCTGCAAGGGCTGCCGGAGCAGTTGGCCGAACTGCGTAATGCTTCAACCCAACGCGACGACCGCGCCCTCGCGCGCATGGCGCATATGTTGAAAGGAGCGATTGCCAATTTCGGAACAGGACCGGCTTATGCCGCCGCCAGCCGGCTGGAGCAATCAGCCAGGAAATCCGAGTGGATCAAAATCGCATCGGCCCAGCTTGAGTTCGATAAACAGTTGGATAAGTTGGTCGGCGAGTTGGAAGCATACCTCGACCAGGATTCGAGGAAAGGAAAAGCGGCCTCATGAAGATCCTCATCGCCGAAGATGATCCCGTGTCCAACGAGATGCTGGGCTTTCTGCTGAAGCAATGGGGCTATCAGGTTGTCGCGACCCGCAACGGGGTGGAAGCCTGGCAGGCGCTTCAGGCCAACGATGCGCCGAGGCTGGCGATTCTGGATTGGCAAATGCCGGAGATGGACGGCGTCGAAGTCGTCCGCCACGTCCGGCTCAACGCCGATCTGAAACACGTGTATCTGTTGATCCTGACCAGCATGTCGCGGCCGGACGAGATTGTCTCCGGTCTGGAAGCCGGCGCCAACGATTACATCATCAAGCCGTTCAAAGCGCCGGAGCTTCGAGCGCGGCTGAGCGTCGGAGCGCGCATGGTGGAACTGCAGTTGGAACTGGCCGAGCGGGTCGCCGAGCTGGAGAAGGCGCTCTCCGAAGTCAAACAACTCCGCGGCATCCTGCCGATCTGCGCCTACTGCAAAAAAATCCGCGACGACAAAAATTACTGGCAACAGGTCGAGAGCTATTTCGCCCTGCACACCGACGCCAAATTCAGCCACAGCTTTTGCCCCGATTGCTACGAAAAGATCATCAAGCCACAGCTTGACAGGCTGGGCGTAGAATCCGGTGATCAATGAGACGTGCGGCGAGCGGCGTTCCGCGTGACAACGTTAAAAACGTTACATCGTTGAATCGTTCCAACGTTAAAACGGCCGGCGAACCCTCACCGCGTCATCCCAACTGAAACGATCTAACGATGCAACGTTTTAACGATGCAACGATTTACGATGTAACGGCCTTCACATCATCTTCAGCAGCGTTTCGGCCATGATCGACGGCGTGGCGGCAACGCCGATGCCCGCTGCCTTAAATGCGGCGATTTTCGCCGCCGCCGTGCCCTTGCCGCCGCTGACAATGGCGCCCGCGTGGCCCATGCGCCTGCCCGGCGGCGCGGTCGCGCCGGCGATGAACCCGGCGACCGGCTTTTTGCAGTGTTGCCTGATCCATTCCGCCGCTTCTTCCTCCGCGCTGCCGCCGATTTCGCCAATCATGATGATGCCGTGCGTGTCGGGATCGTCGTTGAACATTTTAATGATCTCGAGATGCGATGTTCCATTGACCGGGTCGCCGCCGATGCCGACGCACGTGGATTGCCCTGCCCCGCGGCAGGTGAGTTGCCAGACTGCTTCGTAGGTGAGCGTGCCGCTGCGCGAGACGACGCCGACGTTGCCCTTCTTGTGAATGTAGCCGGGCGCGATGCCGATGCGGCAACCGCCGTGAGAATCCTTGCCTTCGCCGGGCGTCACGACGCCGGGACAATTCGGGCCGATGAGGCGCGTCTGACTGCCTTCCATCGCGCGCTTCACCTTGACCATGTCGTTGACCGGAATGCCCTCGGTGATGCAAACGACCAGGTCCAGCCCGCTGTCAACCGCTTCAAGGATGGCGTCGGCGGCGAATGGAGGGGGAACGAAAATCGCGGACGCGGTCGCGCCGGTTTGTTTCGCGGCCTGAGCCACGGTGTCAAAGATCGGCACTCTGTTCTCAAAAAGCTGTCCGCCCTTGCCTGGTGTGACGCCGGCGACGATTTGAGTGCCGTATTCCAGGCTGAGCTTGGTGTGCCGCGCGCCGAAGCTGCCGGTGATGCCCTGCACGAGGACTCTGGTTTGCGGAGTGACGAGGATGGACATGGGGAATTTACGATTGGCGATTTACGATTTACGATTTTCGCGTTGGGATCATATTTTGCGTCTCTCACCTCGTTCCTTGATGGCGAGAAGATGTTTGACGGTCGTTAAATCATGCTCCCTGCCGGCAGCTTGTTTTGAAGCGATGAGCGCGTCGAGACCTAAGAATCGGAATTCGCCATAAGAAAATCTTGCGACGACGCTTTGTTTGCGCACTTCGTCGAAATTCCCGACTCCAGCGACTTCACTCAGACAATCCAGCTTGCCCAAATCGGTTTGCAGATAAAGGTTTTTCAGTTGGCCGAAAACATCACGCGTCATTTCCAGAGACAATTTGTTCGCGGTCAGACGATGCACCGCATGCAAATCGTGTACAGCCGCTTCAATGCGACCGAGACTTTCGACGCCAAACGGGCAGCAGATGTCCAAATCGAAAGTGGCCAGCGGTACACCGTGATAAACGGCGCAAACGCCGCCGATCACCACGAATTCCAAGCCACCGTTCTTGAGGCGCGCCAGCAAAGCCTGGTCATTTTGCGCCATCTGAAACACCTGCTTCTTGAACGGCCAGCAGAAAATCGATCACTTGCTGATGCTCAGCCAGTCTCTGCTCAGGCGTCAATGTGAGAGCGTGCTCGATGAGGGACATGTCAATTCCAACCTCCATCGCTGCCCGCCACGCCGGGCCCACGCCCGGAGGGCAAACATACTTTCCGTTGATTTGCTCCAAGGTTTCTTCGTCGAGCATGAAGAAATTATTTCACGTTGCGTTTGTGAATGCAAATGGTGTTGCCATCCGGATCGTAAATCATCGCCATGCGGCAAACGGGCGTCTGGATCGTTCGATGCGGAACTTCACGTTTTGTTTTTTCAAATGCGCGATGGCGTCGTCGAAGTTCTCGACCTCGAGCGCAGCGGTGCAACCGTCCGGACTTGGCTTAAATACGGTCGCAGATCCGATGGCGAGTGCATAGGGGCCGAATTCGTATTCCGTCCATTGGCCGTGCTCGGACTCATTGATGGTCGGGGGATTCAATCCGAGAACGCCCTCGTAAAACGCGCGGGCGCGCGCCATGTCCGTCACGGCGTAACAACAAAAGGCGAGTTCAATAACTTTGAGCATAAAAGAGTCAGATCTCTCTCCAGCCAGGCAATCGCTGGATTGCACTTTTCAATTCCAGGACTTCGATAGGGCAACTTTTCCAATCATCCTCCCAGCAAACAATCAAGTCGCATCCATCCGCTGGATGTTTATGACTTTTGAAATCGCTGCTCTGCAATTCGAACTCAATCAAGCACTCCTTGTATCGCTCTCGCGAACCCTTGGTTCTGCGATTCGCCTTACAATCAGGGAATTCATTTCGTGTCGAAATGATGTGCAAGCGCCCTCTTGCAGAAGGCTGCCAAAATCGGTCCGCCGTCCACGAGCTTTTTGGCGCGGGAATCCACACGCAGGTTCATTCCTTCCAGTGATCGTGCGCCGAGAATTTGCAAGTCGCCCGGCTCGCCAAAGATGACCTCATCCGTGGTGAGCGCGTCGCTGATGCGAATGATGGCGAATCCCACGGCGCGCGTGATTTGCTGGCCGTTCGCCACGACAAAAGTGTAGTCCTTTTTCTCACGCTTGACGCCGATTTTCTTGAGCGTCTCGGCGTTGATCCGGGTGAACTCCGCGCCGGTGTCCACGAGCATTTTCGGGACTTCTGCCGATTTCTTCCGGTCAACTTGGTTCTCCACCCGGCAGTTCGTGTAGAAGGTCCCCATACGTTTTCTCATGGCGACAGATTATCATTTTCCCACGGCCTTCACAACTTTCTGCGCCGCGTCAGCCATGGAATCACCGCTGACGATAGTCAGGCCGGACTCAGCCAGCGTTTTTTTGCCGGCCTGCACGTTGTTCCCTTCGAGCCGCACGACGAGCGGGAGTTTCAGTCCGGCTTCCCTGACGGCGGCGACGATGCCGGTGGCGATGACGTTGCAATCCATGATGCCGCCGAAAATATTCACCAGAATCCCTTTCACGTGCGGGTCGCTCAAAATGATTTTGAACGCCGCGGCGACCTGTTCCTTGCTCGCGCCGCCGCCGACATCGAGGAAGTTCGCCGGGCTGCCGCCAAAATGCTGGATGATGTCCATCGTCGCCATGGCGAGCCCCGCGCCGTTCACCAGGCAGGCGATGTTGCCGTCGAGCTTGATGTAGTTCAGGTTGAATTTGCTCGCCTCGATTTCGAGAGGCGCTTCCTCGCCGAGGTCGCGCATCGCTTGAATGTTCGCGTGCCGATAGAGGGCGTTGTCATCGAGCCCGATTTTCGCATCGACAGCCAGGACAGCCTCCGTGCCGTCGTCGGTGTCAACCAGGCAAAGCGGGTTGATTTCGACGAGCGAGGCGTCGCATTCCCACCAGGTCTTATAGACGCCGAGCAGCAACTTCGCGGCGGCGTTGATCAAATCGCCTTTGAGGCCGAGGGCGGCGGCAAGCTTGCGGGCTTGATACGCCATCATGCCGACGGCGGGGTCGATGGTTTCCTTGATGATTTTTTCCGGTGTTTTGGCGGCGACTTCCTCGATGTCCACGCCGCCTTCAGTGCTGGCCATCACGGCGGGGCGCGACACGGCGCGGTCGAGCAGAACTGCGAGGTAAAATTCCTTCTTGATGCTCGAGGCGGCCTCGATCAGCAATTTGCCGACCACTCGACCTTCCGGGCCTGTCTGTTTGGTCACCAGCGTCTGGCCGAGCATCGCTTTGGCGCGTTCGTAAGCTTCCCCTGCGGACGAACAAACTTTGACGCCGCCTTGCAGGCCGCTTTTAAAAGTTCCTTTCCCGCGTCCGCCAGCGTGAATTTGCGATTTCATCACGACGCGCTTGTGTCCGGCAGTCAAAAGTTTTTCGGCGGCGGCTTTGGCTTCTTCGGGTGTCGTCGCCACGTTGCCCGATGGAACCGGAACGCCGAATTGCGCCAGGAGTTGTTTGGCCTGGTATTCGTGGATGTTCATCGGTTCGCAGAGTTTAAACAATGTCCCCAAATCGTTCGATGCGCGCCATGATTCACGAGGTGCCGGGCTTTGAACTTTGAACATTGAACTTTGAACCCGCAGAAGCCTACCGCTGATCAATCGGCCTCACTTTCAAGCCGACCGGGCCCGCGTATTGGCTTTGTGGACGGATGAGTCGATTGTCGGAGAGTTGTTCGAGCACGTGCGCGGTCCAGCCGGCCGTGCGGGAGATGGCGAAAATCGGAGTGAACAGGTCGGTTGGAATGCCGAGGGAGTAATAAACTGTCGCGGAGTAGAAATCGACGTTCGCGTGAAGGTTCTTCTCCTTGAGCATGATTTCGGCGATTCGGTCGCTCATCTGAATCCATTTCGGTTCGCCGATCTTCGCGCTGAGGACCTGGGCCATGCGTTTGAGGTGCGGCGCGCGGGGATCGAGCGTTTTATAGACGCGATGGCCGATGCCCATGATTTTCTTCTTTTGCTCCAAAGCGTCGCCAATGTAAGCATCGACGCGGTCCAGCGAGCCGATTTCCTGCAGCATTTTGATCACGCCTTCATTCGCGCCGCCGTGGAGCGGTCCCTTTAACGTGCCGATGGCGCTTGTGATGGCCGAATACATGTCGCTTAATGTCGCGATCGTGACGCGGGCGCTGAACGTGGAGGCGTTCATGCCGTGGTCTGCGTGCAGCACGTAGCACATGTCCAGCGTGTTGATTTTTTCAGCAGAAGGTTTTTCGCCGTCGATCAGGTAAAGGAAATTAGCCGCTTCACCGAGTGACGGTTCGGGCGGAAGCAGGATCTTGCCCTGGCGATGGCGATGAAAGTAGGCGGTGATGATCGGGATGCGCGCGATGAGGCGCAGCGCCTTCAAGCGGTTCTCGTCCATCGAATCGTTGTCGGCTTCCGGATCAAAACAGCCGAGCGCGGACACCGCCGTGCGGATGGCGTGCATGGGCGGAGTGTCCTTGGGAAATTTCCTGATGATTTCGACGACACCTTTGGGCAGTTCGCGTTTGGCGGCGAGCAAACCTTTCAGTTCGTCCAGTTCCTCGCGGTTGGGCAGATGATCGTGATGCAGCAAGTGAATTATTTCCTCGAACGTAACGTTGCCGGCGAGTTCATTGATGTCGTAACCACAGTAGATCAACTGACCAATATCGCCACGGACGTCGCTCAGGCGGGTGGAGGCGGCGACGACGCCTTCCAAACCTTTGGCGGGAGTAGTTGGGGTGGTCATGTTTGTTGCAACGATGTTCTTCAGTACGTGCGTTCGATTTTCAATTTTAATTTTTAGGCGGCCAATCTAGGCAGCGAGCATGGAAGCGTCAACGGTTTTCAACCCTAAAATACAGCAACCCGCGGGGCTTTCAGCAATTGCCTTGAAACGCTGCCGCCAGGCGCGCAGATTGCGCGCGTTCATGAAACTGGCGGCTGCGGCGCTTGCGTTGCTGACCGGTTTGCTGACGGCGTCCGCGCAAAACGCGCCAGGCAAACTGGAGCGCACGCGCCTCTTTGGCAGCGATTACATCCGGCTGACCGATTGGGCCGAGGCGAACCGTTTTCAAATGATCTGGACGCGACGGAACGAGGAAGTGCAATTGGCGAGCTCCTGGTCAAAGCTGGATTTCGCGGTCGATTCACACAAAGCCGGGATCAACGGCGTAACGGTGTACCTCTCCGCCCCGGTTGCCTTGCGCAACGGGGCCGTATTTATCTCGCTGCTGGATTTGCAGACGACCGTGCAACCGGTGTTATTTCCGCCAAAGAACAAGGTGAACGTGCCGATCCTGAGCGTTTGTCTCGACCCCGGCCACGGCGGCAGGGATCCGGGCAACAAGGAGAGCCGCAGGCAGGAGAAGGCATACACGCTGCTGTTGGCGCGGGAGGTGCGCGACTGGTTGACCGGTGCCGGGTTGAAGGTCACGCTCACGCGCAACGGCGACAACTTTGTTTCGTTGCACCAGAGGCCGGAGATCGCCAAACAGCGCGACGCTGATTTGTTCGTGAGTCTGCATTTCAACGCGGCTATCGCCGAAAAGGATCAGGTCAAGGGCGTGGAGGTCTATTGCCTGACTCCGGCGGGCGCCAGTTCAACCAATGCACGTGGTGATTGGCCCGACACCGGGGCGTTCAGCGGGAATCGCGTGGACGCAAAAAACGTGCTGCTGGCCTACCTGATCCAAAAGGCTATGGTCAGAAGCCTGGCCGTGGAAGATCGTGGCGTGAAGCGGGCCCGCTTCGCCGTTCTCCGCGACGCGCAGGTCCCGGCTGTGCTGATCGAGGCCGGTTTTATGTCGCACCCGGCGGAGTCGAAAAAGATTTTCAACCCGGATTACCGCCAGCAGTTGGCGCAGGCCATCGCGGACGGCATCCTTGCCTTCAAACGGCTGGTGGAGCGATGAACCCAAAGACGGAATTGCCAATCGGCATTTTTGATTCCGGCGTTGGCGGCCTGACCGTTGTGCGCCAGATTCATCGCGCGCTCCCGCACGAGGACCTGGTCTATCTTGGCGACACCGCGCGCGTGCCTTACGGGACGAAATCGCCCGGCACCGTCGTGCGTTTTGCCTGTGAGGACACGCAGTTTTTGATTCAGCAAAATGTCAAAGCGGTGGTGGTGGCTTGCAACACCGTTTCCGCGTGGGCCCTGCCTACGTTGGAACGCAAATTCGGCGTGCCGATTTTCGGTGTCATCATTCCCGGCGCGCAAGCGGCTTTGAAGAAAACAAAAAATCGTCGCATCGGGATCATCGGCACGGCGGCTACCGTTCGCAGTCAGGCCTACAGTCGCACGATTCAGGCGCGCGATGACGCGGCAAGAGTTTTCGCTCGCGCCTGTCCATTATTGGTCCCGTTGGTCGAAGAAGGCTGGACGAACCAGAGAGTGACATTGGCTATTCTGCGTTCCTACCTTTCGCCGCTCTTGCGTCGTGGCATCGATACACTGGTGCTCGGCTGCACGCATTACCCGCTTTTGAAGAGAGCGATTCGCGCCGTCACGGGCGACGAGGTGGCGTTGGTGGATTCAGCGGAAAGTTGCGCGCAATTTTTGAACGAACGCTTGCAGAGCACGAAGCTGCTCCACAAAGGCCGGCGACGCCCAGGCGTCATTCAACCGTTCGTCACCGACGAAGTGGAGCGTTTCGACGAACTGGCCGGACGCTTTCTCGGCGTGCCGACCGAGCCGGCATGGAAGGTGGATGTGCCGGGAATTTCCGTTCCGCCGTAGCCGCCGGCACCGGGAGCCGGGTCCAGCGGAGGTTCCAATGTTTCCGCCCGATTTCCTCGGCGATCAGGGAGGCGACACGGGCTTCTTGACACCATGCCGCTGGTTGATTCCCTCTCCCCAGCCCCCCACTGCCGTTGAATTAAGCGGGAACGGTTTTCTCCCACTCTTAATCGTAATCTTACTCTTAATCTCCAAGAACCAAAGCCGAGCAAGATTACGATGAGGATTAAGATTAGGAGCCTGCCCGTGCGGTCGCGCGCGCGGGCTTATTTCAATGGCAAGTGCGGACACGAGCATCGCGATTCGCGCTTTACGTTTCACGTTCCGCATCTCACTTTTGGTCCGCATGAGCATCGTCACAAAAACCGGAGACGCGGGCACCACCGGGCTGATGTATAACCGCCGCGTGTCAAAGTCCCATCCTCGCGTCGAGGCTTACGGCAGTGTGGACGAGTTGAACACCGCGCTCGGCCTGGCCCGTGCGACGGCCGAACACGAGTTCATTCGCGACAACCTGCAGGGTATTCAAAGGGACCTCGTGACGTTGATGGGGGAGTTGGCCACGGGGGTTGAGGATTTGCCTCGATACGTCAAAGACGGTTACTCGCTTGTGACCGCAGAGTTGACCTGCAGACTGGAGGAATTGGTGCGCGAAATTGAATCGCAAAACATCACCTCTCATGGCTGGGCCACACCGGGCGCCACCATGAATTCGGCTGCGCTCGATGCGGCGCGCTCCACTTGCCGTCGCGCTGAACGCCGCGTTTGCGCGCTGCAGGAGGCCCATCAACTTCAAAACGCCGAGATCATTGTGTATCTGAACCGTCTCAGCGATTTGTTGTGGCTTTTCGCGCGTTGGGTGGAGACAAAGCAATCGCCGGACGGATGATCGACGAACTTTTGTTGCATATGCAACAAAAGGTTGTAGGCGCAGGAAAGGGGTGTTAGGACCCCTTTTCTTTTAGTTAAGCGCGTCGTAAACGAGAAAGAGTTCATCGCCGATGCGTTTCATTGATTTCAACTTGAGTAGCGTTGCGCCGGCCAAATTCCTCATTCCGGTTCCGTCGGCGATCGTCGGGGCGTTGCGACCGCCAAAGATTTTCGGGCAAATGGTCAGATGCAATTCATTGACCAGCCCCGCGCGGAACAGAGCGCCGTTCAGTTCGCCGCCGCCTTCGCAGAGCAGCCGTTGGACGTTCCAATTTTCGCTCAGCCATTCAAGGGCCCCGCGAAAGTCAATTTCGTTTTCGCCACAGGTTGTCACTGCGTCGGCCACCGCGCGGAGTCGTTCCAGCTTTCGTTCGGCGACGCGCCCGGTAGTCAGGATGATGATGGGGGAGAAGCGGTGACGAAAAATTTCGGCCTCCGGATTGATGGAGCCGGAGCCACTCACGACGACGCGAAGGTTATATTCGGCAAGACCGCTTTGCAACCGAAGCCGGCGGAATTTGGCAGGGCCAGGGCCGAGATTGACGATCTGCTCGTTGACAGTTCGCGCGCCCGACATCACCGCGTCCGCCGTGGCGCGCAGTTCGAGCAAATGTTTGAAATCGTGTTTGCTGCTGAAAGTGGACACGGCGCGATTGGCGGTGGCGATTTTGCCGTCGGTAGTCATGGCCATGTTGATGAAAACGAACGGGAGCTTCATAAAATCAGCATGCCGTCGCCGTAGCTGTAGAACCGATACTGCTCGCCAATCGCCTCGGCATAAGCGGATAAAATAATGTCGTTGCCGTGCATTCCGCCCGGAGCCGCGAAGGCGCTGACGAGCATCAACAACGATGATCGCGGGAGGTGGAAGTTGGTCAATAACGCATCCACAATCTTGAAAGAATACGGGGGGTAAATAAAAGCGCGGGTGAGTCCCTGGCATGCGACCACTCGGCCCTGGTTTTCCGCAGCGATACTTTCCAGCACGCGCACCGTTGTCGTTCCGACGGCGATAACGCGACGATTAGTTTGCTTCGCTTGATTGATGATCTGGGCGGACGTCGCGCTGAGACGGAATGATTCTGCGTGCATGACGTGTTTGTCCACTGTCTCACTTATCACTGGCGCAAAGGTTCCCAGACCGACGTGGAGGGTGACGAAACAAACTTGCACGTCACGCGAGCGAATTTCATTGAGCAAATTTTCCGTGAAATGCAGTCCGGCGGTCGGCGCGGCGACCGACCCTGAGGTTCGGGCATAGACCGTTTGGTAGCGCTCGCGATCCTGCGCTGACTCCGTCAAAGTTTCGCGCGCAATGTAGGGAGGCAACGGAACGTCGCCCAATCCGTCCAGCGCTTCGATGATATTCGGCGTTCCTGATAACCGAAGCCGGTAATGGCCCTCGTCAGTTTTTTGAATTATCGTCGCATTCACTTCCGTTGGCGCGCGGCTGCGGTTCAGAAAAAGAATCTTGGTGCCAGGACGCACGCGTTTGCCCGGACGCAGCATCACCCACCAATCGTTGACGGCGTTTTCCTCCGCGAGCAGGACTTCAATTTGTCCGCCGCTTCCCGCTTTGGTTCCGTGGAGTCGGGCGGGGATGACTCGAGAATCATTCAAGACCAGAACCTCGCCGGCACGCAGGTACTCCGCAATGTCGCGAAACCTCCGATGTGAGATAAGACGATCCGGGCGCTGCAGCACCAGCAAACGCGACTGGTCGCGCTCGACAGCCGGCGTTTGGGCGATCAATTCGGGCGGCAGGTAATAATCGAACTCGGCCGTGCGCATGGCGCATGTCTAGTGTGGTGTCCCTAACGCTTCTTTACCATGACGGCGACCAAGCTGGAAACTGCAGCGCCCCTCACCCTGCCCTCTCCCCATCGGATGGGGAGAGGGTGGCCGAAGGGAGGGTGAGGGGAAAGCGGAACGTTCAGATTGAATGGGTATTTCTGTGACATGACATTAGTACGAGAAAACGGAGATTTCGTTACATCCCAAAGCTCCCGCCGTCGCAAGGCTAGCAGGGTAGGGCGCGTCACTCAGTGCGCGCAGACTCGAATCCGTTTCCCGAGCGGCGCGCACTGAGTGACGCGCCCTACCTGACATACATCGAAGTTTCTTTTTGTCATGAGACTAGCGGGTCAGCCGTTTAGAAGCAAGGCGAGTAGAAAGCGACATGGACATGAGGTGAGCAGTGGCTCGATTGGGTAAATTTTCGTCGCTTCTGCCACCCCATACGCAGCAGGCGGAGGGTGTGAATAACCTGTGAAAAAATAAATGTGAGATAAAGGTTGACCATTGTGGGTCAGAGTGTGTAGAAGTGGGTCGTTGTGGGGCATAACGGCTAAGTGCCTGGTGCTCAACGAATGATCGATGCCATCAAAGCCGAGCAGCGAGCCGGTCTATTACAATTCGCTCTATCGCCACGGTGTGGACGAGAAGCGGAGGGTGCAGATACCGGCCAAGTGGCGCACGCCCGAAACCGAGGTGCTGACCTTGGTGCTTTGGCCAAAGGGTGTAATGCCCGAGGCCTGTTTGTTGGTGTTGCCGCCGAAGGAGTGGGAGGCATTGGTCCAAAAACTCAAGGCGATGCCGTTCGCGGATCCGAAGGCCGAAACGCTGCGGCGGTTGCTCGGGAAAAAGTCCGACCGCGTTACTCTGGACAAAGGCGGCCGGATTTGTTTGCCGGAGGCAATGGCCAAAGCCGCGGCCATCGGCGAGGAAGCAATGTTGGTGGGCTTGTTGGATCGGTTCGAAATATGGGACCCCGAACGTTACCAAAGCGCGAGTGCGGTGGACGATGAACTGTTGCCTGAAGCGTTCAAACTGATTTAAAGCGTATGAGCCTGATAAAGTTGCTAAGCGTGAGTCAAAGTCTGGTGGGTGGCAGGAACCAACCGGGGCGATACAAGATGGCGGACCAGAATTTGCTGCCGAAATTCGCGCCCGTGGGACGACCGATTTCGCTGGCGCCAAAAAGGAAACCGCAGGAAGCGCTCACGCAAAACGAGTCTGACAAAGCGAAACCCTGGACCAGGGCCTCAGGAATTGAAAGCGCACCCGGGGACCCGGAGTTGGATTTAATTCACGGAAAAACTTCCCCTCGGGCTGGATCAACGGCCGAGATTGTCACTACGGTTTCGACGAAACCTCCGCCCGCCGTTTGTGTGAACGCCATTCCAGCTTCAACGAACTGGTTCCGCCTGCGCAACAATCCTTTCGGGACTCAGCCGGCGGAGAAGACCAATTCACTGCTTCTGGCCCAACCGGGGTTGTCGCTCGACGCAGTGAAGCCCGTGCGAAACGATCTAAGCGATGCCGATTTGGAAGTGGTGTCGGGGAAACCTGAAACGAAGCATTCGGGCGCGCAAAAACCACGTGGACGACGATGGTTCAGGGCGGAGTTGACAGGCTTGGCGTGGAGGCGTTTGACGGCGCGGTTGTTTGATTCCGAGCGGGTGCGTGTCTAAACGGTCCAGGCGCGGTGCCACACTACGCCCACAACCCGGTGATGGTGGCGGAAGTGTTGGCGGCGCTCAAGCCGAAGCCGGGCGGCCGTTACGCCGACGGCACGGTCGGTGGAGCTGGACACGCGGCGGCCATTCTGAAAGCGAGCGCGCCGAGCGGATGGTTGTTTGGATGCGATCGCGATGACGCGGCGCTGGAGCTGGCTGCTTTGCGTCTGGCGGAGTTCGCGGGTCGCTTCGAGTTGAGGCGCGGAAACTTTGCGGAATTGGCCGACTGGTTCGAGGCGGGGACTGGCGACGGTGTTTTGCTTGATCTGGGCGTGAGTTCGCCACAGCTCGACTGGGCGGAGCGCGGATTCAGTTTTCAGCAGGACGGCCCGCTCGACATGCGAATGGACAGGCGGCAGGCGTTGACGGCGGCTCAACTGGTCAACGAGGCGGGCGCAGAGGAATTAATGCGGCTTTTTCGGGACCTGGGCGAGGAACCCGAGGCACGCCGGTTGGCGCGGGCGATTGAAAGCGAACGGCGTTTGCGCCGGTTCGAAACGACGCGCCAACTGGCGGAGCTAATCGAACGAATCTCGCCCCGCCGTGGCAAACGGGCGCATCCGGCGACGCGCGTTTTCCAGGCATTGCGCATGGCGGTCAACGACGAGATCGGCTCTTTGCGACGCGGGCTTGAAGCGGCGATGAAGATTCTGAAGCGGGGCGGGCGGCTGACCGTCATCACGTTTCACTCGATTGAAGACCGCGTGGTGAAAGAGTTCGGACGCGAGCGTTCGCGCGATTACGTCGTGAAGGGCGAATCGGACGTTCCCGAACTGCGCGAGCCGGCTGCTCCAGAGTTGAAATGGGTGAGCCGGCGGGCGGTTCAGCCGAGCCCGGACGAAATCGCTGCAAACCCGCGGGCGCGTAGCGCGCAACTGCGGGTGATGGAAAAAATTTAGCATGGCGCGAAATCGAAAGAACCAGTCGGCGGCGGTCCGTTTCGGGCCGGCGCTTAAGGCCTTGCTCATCTGCCTTTTTATCGGCGGCTCCGGCGTCGGCTATGTCTGGCAGCAGAATCAACTCCTCGAATTGGGCCGCCAGAAAGCGGAAAAAGAAAAACGGCTGAACCTTTTACGCGTGCAAAACAGTCAACTTGGCCGGCACCTTGCGGAACTACAGTCGCCCAAATCGCTTGAAACACGGTTGAAGGAATTAAACCTTGGGCTGAGCATGGCGCAGCCGACGCAGATCGTGCGGTTGGTGGATGCGCCGCTGACGCCGGCAGCCAAACGGATTCTGTCGATGCATCCGGCCGAACGACAATACGCGGAGCGCCGAACCGCCGCTTTACCTGCGCCCTAGATTTGAAACAAGAGAAACACAAGCCGCTCACCACCGCGGTCCGGTCGGCACAATACTGCCGGCTGGCATTGATGGCCTTGTTGCTGGTCGCGGCCTTCGCGGGGCTGGGGTTCCGGCTGGTGGATCTGCAGGTGGTGCGGCATGACGACTTGAGCCGTGAGGCTGCCGGGAGAAGAGAGAGCACCATCATTCATCCCTCGCGGCGCGGCGACATCCTCGACGCGCGCGGAAACGTGCTGGCCACCAGCCTGTTCGTGAAAACGGTTTGCGCCGACCCCAGCCTGCTCGGAACCAATCAAACAGTTGTCGCCCGCGCGCTGGCGCCCCAACTCAAAATGAATGAAGCCGAGTTGGCGGAAAAACTGCGGGTGCACGCCTGGAAGGATCAGAGGGGAAAAGAGCGCGTGGACAGATACGTCATTCTCAAGCGCAAAGTCTCACT
Source organism: Verrucomicrobiota bacterium (assembly GCA_003218515.1). Lineage (GTDB taxonomy): Bacteria > Verrucomicrobiota > Verrucomicrobiia > Limisphaerales > AV2 > AV2. The sequence continues at coordinate 30,927 of QHNT01000152.1, forward strand.
CGAGGACTGGGAAAAAATCCGAGCGGCGATGAAGAGCCTTTCCTTTGGGGTCGATGAGAAAAAACTGTCGCGTCGCGATCGTGCGTTTTACCTGAACTTGCGTCAACGGGCCATCTACACGGAGCCGGTGGACGACCAGTTGCGTATTTATCCCGCCGGCACGCTGGCGGCGCATGTTTTGGGGTTCACCGCCGCGACAGACAAACTTGTCGAGGGCCACGCGGTGACGGAGCTGGTCGGCAAGGACGGCATCGAGGCTGCCTTCAATTCGGCTCTCAACGGCGTGACGGGCTGGCGGCAAACCGAGAAAGACGTAGGCAGTCAGGAGTTGGTACTCTTTCGTGAAGAAGACATCGCCTCGCGTCCGGGTTTGAACGTCGCTCTCACGCTCGACGCCAGCGTGCAAGACATGGTTGAGTCCGAACTGGCCAAAGGAATGGAGAGGAACGCGCCGGTCAGCATCTCGGGCATCGTCGTTCGTCCGAGTACAGGCGCGATTCTGGCGATGGCCACGTTGCCCAATTACGACCCGAACCAGATCGGGAGCAAAACGCCCATCGCCAACCTGCGCAACCGGGTCATCACCGACACGTTCGAACCGGGCTCGACTTTCAAGGCGGTCGTGGTCTCGGCGGCGCTGAACGAACAGGCTGTATCGCTTAACGAGATCCTTTACTGTGAGAACGGCGTCTTTTCTTTTGGCGGGTACACGCTGCACGACGCCGGCCATCACTTCGGCAACCTGTCGGTCGAGGACATCGTCGCGAAATCCTCCAATATCGGCGCGGCCAAAGTGGGAATAAAGCTGGGTGAAGTGAGGCTCCACAAGTACGTTCGCGATTTTGGCTTTGGCGATCCCACCGGCATCACTCTCCCGGGGGAAGCTCGCGGCACGGTGCACCCGGTGAGGAGTTGGTATAAAGTCTCCATCGCTCAAATTTCGATGGGCCAGGGCCTCACCGTCACGCCGTTGCAGATGGCCATGGCCGTCAGCGCCATTGCCAACTACGGTCGTCTCATGCGACCGATGCTGGTGGATCATTTGGAAGACGAACACAAACAGGAGGTCTTCAAGTATCAGCCACAAGCGGTCCGTCAGGTGATCAGCGAGGAGACCGTCAAATTGATGGTGCAAGCGATGAAAAGAGTAGTGTTGCCCGGCGGCACGGCGCCCCAGGCCGCGCTGGAACACTACACGGTCGCTGGCAAGACGGGTACCGGGCAAAAACCTCCGTATGGTTCTCGCAAATATTTTTCCTCGTTCATCGGCTTCTTCCCGGCAGACAGCCCCGAAATCTGCATTGCTGTGTTTCTCGACGAACCGGACCCGAAGCGTTACTACGGCGGCGAAACGGCGGGTCCGATTTTCAAGGCGATTGCCGAGCGTGTGGCGGCCTACCTCGCGATTCGCCCGGATATCCAGGCGCCGTCCGACCAACCGCTTCAGAAACCGTCCTCCAACCCGCCGGAGGTGATCGCTCAAACCGGCCTCCCCTCCACGTTGACGACCTCCCGAACTGGACGAAATTTTTGATGTGCCGATGCAGTTGAAACAATTGGTCAATGAGCTTGTTCCAATTCGCGTCGAAGGTCCACTGGACCGCGAGGTGGCGGGCATTACTTATGACTCGCGCCGCGTGACGCCGGGCATGGTCTTTGTGGCCATTCCCGGACAAAAGACGGATGGACACGGCTTCATCAGCTCCGCCGTCGACCGCGGCGCGATGGCGGTCGTCTGCGAACAGGACGGCTTCGTCTCGCAGCGCGCTACAAAAATCAAAGTTGCCGACGCGCGCGAAGCTCTGGCTCGGGCGGCTGCGGCTTACTACCGGCATCCAAGCAAAAAGTTGAAGGTTATTGGTGTCACCGGCACGAACGGCAAAACCACCGTGGCCTTCATGGTGAAACAGATTATGGAAGCCGCGGTAGTGAACTGCGGTTTAATTGGCACGGTGCGATACGAGATCGGCGAGCGCGTCATTCCTGCGCAACGCACCACGCCCGAGGCGCTCGAAATCCAGCAGATGATGGCGCAGATGCTGGGCGCTGACTGCCAGGCTTGCGTGATGGAAGTCAGCTCCCACGCGCTCGAACAAAAGCGTGTCTGCGGTGTCGAATTCGACGTCGGCGTCTTCACCAACCTGACGCAGGATCACCTCGATTATCACGGCACCATGGAGAATTACTTCGCGGCGAAGAAAAAACTCTTTGCTGCCTTGGCGAGTGGGCCGAAAAGAGGAGGCGCCGTCATCAACCTGGACGATGCGTTCGGCGCGCGGCTGGCGAAGGAAACAAGTGTTGAATCGCAATTCACTTACGGGTTTGGTCAGACGGCGAAGCTTCGCGCGACGCAAATCAAGCTCGGTAAAGACGCCACGCAAATGGTCATTGAGACGGCCCAGGAGAAATTTCCGTGTCGTCTGCCGCTGATTGGCCGGCACAATGTTTACAACGCCCTGGCGGCGGTCGGCGCGGGCCTCATGCTCAAGGTCGGCGTGCAACCGATCCAAACCGCGCTGAATTCGATGAGACCCGTGCCGGGCCGGCTCGAGAGCATCGCGCTTGGCCAGCCGTTCAGCGTATTTGTAGATTACGCTCACACCGACGACGCCTTGCGCAATGTCCTCATCACGCTCCGCGAAATCACCTCGGGCCGACTGCTGCTCGCGTTCGGCTGTGGCGGGGACCGGGACGCCGGCAAACGGCCGAAAATGGGTAAGGTCGCCGCTGAACTTGCCGATTCCACCATCATCACAAGCGATAATCCGCGTCGCGAGACCCCCGGGAAAATTGCCGCGGCGCTGGAAGAAGGTTTTTGCAGCGCGCGACGCGACGGCTACCGCGTCGAACTGGACCGCAAACGGGCGATTGATCAAATCATTCGTTCGGCGAAACCGGGCGACACGGTGTTGATCGCGGGCAAAGGCCACGAGACCTATCAGGAATTTGAGGACACGGTTATTCCGTTCGATGACCGGGTTCATGCGCGCGAGACCTTGGAAACATTGGGCTGGAGAGCAACGTCCGACACCAATCAGCCCGAACAAGCGGAATGAAAAACGCAGCCAAACCGCATTTGCCCGGCTCGTTCGCCGGGTTGCCTCCGGCTGTCGGGCTCCCTGAAATGACGTGGAACCTCGTTCTTTGACATCCGTTGCCGAAAGCTGCGGCGGCGAGCTGTTGGGCGATTCGCCATACGCAACGGTAACGCGAGTCTGCAGCGACTCCAGGCAGACGCAACCCGGCGACCTGTTCGTCGCATTGGCCGGAGAGAAATTCGACGGTCATGATTATTTGAGCGAAGCGGCGCGCAAGGGCGCGGCGGCAGTGATAGCCGAACAAAAAAAAGCTCGGAGCCAGGAGCTCGGTTGCGCGGTGATCGCCGTCGAGGACACGCGGCAGGCGCTGGGCAAACTGGCCGCCTGTTATCGGCGCGACTTTGATCCTGCCATGATTGCGGTCGGCGGCTCAAACGGCAAGACGACAACGAAAGAGTTGCTGGCATCGGTGCTGCGCCAACGGTTCACGACGCTCTGGAGCGAAGCGAGCTTCAACAACGACATCGGCGTGCCGATGACCTTGTTGAAATTGGACCGGACGCACCAGGCCGCTGCGCTGGAAGTGGGGACGAACCATCCCGGTGAACTGGCGCCGCTGGTGCGCATGATTGAACCTCGGTTTGGTGTGATTACCAGCGTCGGGCGCGAGCATTTGGAATTCTTTGGCGACCTGACTGGCGTGGCTGAGGAACAGGGTTGGCTGGCGGAGTTGCTGCCGCCAGATGGTGCACTCTTTGTCAATGGTGACAGTCCGGACATCGAAAAAATCGTTCGCCGAACGCGGGCGAAAGTGAGCCGAGTGGGATTGGGTTCCGAAAATGATTGGCGCGCGGTCAAAGTGAAGCCGGACGAGTCAGGCGCGACCTTTCAGGTGAAAACAGCGGACGAAGCAGTTCGCGGCGAGTATCGGGTGAATCTTTTGGGCCGGCACCAGATAGTGAATGCCATGCTGGCGGCGGCCGTGGGAACAGAACTGGGTTTGAGGCGCGAAGAAATTCAACACGGCCTGGCCGAGTGCCAGCCGGCGCCCAGGCGGATGCAGGTCTGGACGGCCAAGGGCGTGCGCGTGCTGGACGACGCCTACAACGCCAACGCCGACTCGATGGTCGCGGCGTTGGAGACGTTGAAAGAATTTCCGTGCGCCGGCCGACGCGTGGCCGTGCTTGGCGATATGGCGGAACTGGGGGCGCACAGCGCCGAGGCGCACGCGGAAGTGGGGCGCCGCGCCGCCGAATTGCGCGTGGATCATTTGTTCGCCGTGGGAAAAATGGCGGGTGTGATGGGCGCAGCCGCCCGCGCCGCCGGCTTGATGCGCGTGATCGAGCTGGGGGAAGTCGAAACCGTAGCAAATGCCGTAAAGCGTTTCGTGAGGCCGGGCGACGTGGTGTTGATCAAGG
>QHNT01000285.1 GCA_003218515.1 Verrucomicrobiota bacterium
ACGCGTCCCAGCCGCCCGGTTGGACATGGCGCGTTTGCATGCTGAGTCCGCTGGTCTTGATGGTGGTTGTTCCCGTTCTCGTGCCCCCTCTGTTTGGCGCCGTTGCGCCGGCGGGGTTGAAATTTCAGATGGCAATCGGTGCGGTGGCTCTGGGTCTTTTGGCATGGCGCGGGCGGCGATTTTCACAAGACCAGTGCGTTGTTGGTGCGGTCGTAATCGCACTGGTGAATCTCCAGTTTATTGCCGCCAATATGCCTTCGCTGGAAACCACCCTCAAAAGCAACCAGACGCTCAAACCATTGGGCGCCGCCTTGCGGGAAAATTATCAGCCCGGCGACACGCTGGTCTGTTGGGGCCGACTGCCGCAAGGCCTGCCGTTCTACGCTCATCCCGTCATTTCGGCGACCCACCGGCCTTATTTGGGCGGGATGCCGCTGAACCAGGTGCCGTTCGAGTTTCCGGGCAACCGCGAACGCTTCGGCGACCTGGTTTTGCCGGACGAACTCGCGCTGGTCCAACTGCTTTCTGGGAACCAACGCGTGCTGGTAGTCGCCTTTTCTGGCACCTTTGATCACTTCCAACACTCGATGACAAACAAGCCACTGCGTCTCGTCGCACGCGTGGGGCAATGGGAATTGTTCAGCACTCGCTAATCAGTCTCGCCGGAGATCACAATAACGCGTCCAACCCGACTGATTTTCACTTGCGCACATTGGCGTTTTCATGGATTACACCCTTCGGTTTTCACATGGATGAGCGCGGCGACGCCAGACCGCGGCGGGTCAAGTCTGTCGCCACCGGAGTGGCATGTGTTCCCGATTGAACTGCGATGACTAAAATTCTGTTGCTGGGGTTGGGCCGTTGGGGCGTCAACCATCTGCGCGTCTTGCACTCGCTGCCGGTCGAACTGTTCGTTTCCGATTTGCGGCCGAAACAACTCGAAGCCGCGCGCAAACTTGGCATCACCCAATCCCGTCTTTCGACCAACCACAAAGATTTCATGACGGGCGTCGATGCGGCGGTGGTCGTAACGCCGGCGCAGACGCACTTTGACTTGTGCCGCGCATTCCTCGAAGTCGGGAAAGATGTGTTCGTCGAGAAACCCATCACACTCCTCTCGTCCGAAGCGAAACAACTGGCCGAGTTCGCGACAAAAAAACGACGCATCCTGCAGGTCGGGCACATCTTCCGGTTCGATACCGCTTCGGATTGGCTGCGCTCGACAATTCAAGCGGGACAGTTCGGCCGCGTGAACATTTTGCGGAGCAACTTCAGCGGTTTCAAACGCCCGCGCAACGACAGCGGCGTGACCTTCGCGGACGCTATACATTTCGTTGACCTGTTCAATTACCTGCTCGGCGGCCCGCCCATGCGCGTGAGCGCGGTGATGAAAGATTTTCTGGGGCGCGGCATGGACGACGCGTCGCTGATTTCTCTGGAGTACGAAACGGCGCGCGGGACCACGTGGGGTTTGGTGGAGACAAACTATTTTCTGCCCGGCAAGTTTCGCGAGGTTACGGTCGTCGGCAGCGAACTGACGGCGGTCTGCGATTACAACGTGTCACAATACAAGATCAAAACATTCGCCAACAAACATGTTCGCAGTGCCAACGACTTCAAAGCCGAGGAAGGCGCTTTCCACCAGGTTGAATGCGCGCCGGAGGAACCGTTGTTGGCGGAGTTGCGGGCATTCGTCGAATCCGTGCAGACGCGCGAACCGCCGCGGGCCGACGGCTGGGCCGGGTACGATTCCGTCCGCGTGCTCGAAGCCGCGATGGAGTCAGTGAAGACCGGGCGGACGGTTGAGTTGAAAGGCTGATTCTCTTTTGAAACCACTGATGAACACGGATGAACACGGATCAAAGGTTTGGTGCGATGCTCTTCTCATCTGTGTTTATCTGTGTCAATCCGTGGTTAAAAACTTCTGATCAATGCAAAAAATTCCGCTCTCCAAATGCTTCGTTAACCACGAAGTCGAAGAGGCTGCGCTGCGCGCGTTGCGCTCCGGCCAATACATTCTTGGGAAGGAATGCCAGGCGTTCGAGACCGAACTTGCCGCCTGCACCGGCGCCAAACACGCCATCCTCGGTTCCTCCTGGACGATGAGCGTCTATCTGCTGCACCTCGCGCAGGGACTGAAACCAGGCGATGAGGTCATAGTGCCGTCGCATACCGCGTTCCCGACGATGGAGCCGCTCATTCACTGCGGCGCGAAACCGGTGTTCATCGACATCGACGACACTTTTTGCCTCGACGTGGAGCAGATCGAATCGCGCATCACGCCACGCACGGTCGGCATCATCCCGGTGCATCTCTACGGTCATCCGGCGGATCTTGACCGCGTGCTCACCATCGCTGCCAAGCACAAGCTCTGGGTGCTCGAAGATTGCGCGCAGGCGCAAGGAGCAAAATACAACGGCAAGACCGTCGGCTCGATGGGTCACTTCGGCGCCTTCTCATTTTTCCCGTCGAAAAATCTCACGGTGCTCGGCGATGGCGGCTGTCTCGTGACAAACGATGACGCCCTCGCCGAAAAAGTCCGCATGTTGCGCAATCACGGGCGCAGAGACAAATACCACCACGAATTCGCCGGCTTCAATATCCGCTTCAACGAAATCCAGGGCGCGATTGGCCGCGTGATGCTGAAGCATCTCGACCGCTTTAACGACCATCGCCGCGCTGTTGCCGCGCGCTACAACGAGCGCCTGAAGGACATCGCCGTCACGCCGCCGGAAGAACGGCCGTGGGCGCGCGCGGTCTATCACATGTATGTTGTGCGCGTGCAGAGCCGCGACGAACTGCAAAAGTTTTTGAAAGAACGCGGCATCGAAACCGGCATTCATTATCCGGTGCCGAATCATCAGCAGCCGGCGGTGACGAACAAGTTCAGCGATATTCCGCGCCTGCCGAAAACCGAGCAGGTGGTGAAAGAAATCCTTTCGCTGCCGATCCACGGCGAGATGCCGTTGAGCGATGCGGACCGGGTGTGCGACGCGATTGAGCGGTTTTACGCGAAGGAATCAGCGACCTCCGGCGAAGCCGGGGGCTCGAAGCGATGAATGGCTCAACGCCATGCGACCCTGAGGGCAGGGAACGGACGTTGAGTGCCGAGCGTACGCGCGTTCCAGGACCAACGATCCCTTTCCCCTCACCCCGGCCCTCTCCCTTGGGGAGAGGGAGAATCGCTTCCCGTTTCCTTAGCCGACCAGCGCGTGCTATTCGCGACCGCTCGCAGGAAAAGCCCCTGGTGTTCGACGGCTGTTCCCTCTCCCTGAGGGAGAGGGTCTGGGTGAGGGGGAATTACAAAGGAGTCCGGCTCAGATCCATCCAAAGCGCAACCTGAAGGTTGCGGCTACAAGCCATGATTGCGACACCGCCCGAGATCAGCCTCGTCATTCCCTGCTACAACGAAGAGGGAAATTTGCGCGAGCTGATTAAAACCATCGGCGTCGCGGTCGAGCCGCTCAAGCGGCCATACGAAGTCATCATCACGGACGATTGCAGCAAAGACAGGTCGTGGGAAATGTTGACGGAACTGGCGGCGGGCGATCCACGGATTCGCGGCCAGCGCTTCGCGTTCAATTGCGGCGAGTCGGCAGCCAGTTGGGCGGGACTGAAAGCGGCGCGCGGCAAATATCTCGTCACGCTCGACGGCGATTTGCAGAACGACCCGCGCGATCTGCCGAAATTTCTCGAAGCGCTGAAGCAGTTCGACTGCGTTTGCGGCACGCGCATCGAAACGCGAGGGAAGGGCGACAACTTCGTTCGCATCGCGTCGTCACGCATCGCCAACTGGGTGCGGAACAAACTTTCGGGCGAGCAGATCAGCGACGCCGGCTGCACGTATCGGGCGTTCAAACGCGAGTGCATCGAGAACCTGAAATTTTTTAAAGGTATGCACCGCTTTCTGCCGACCCTCATCAAGATGGAAGGCTTCACCGTCACGGAAATCCCGGTGACCAACAATCCGCGCTTCGCCGGGCAGAGCCATTACGGGGTGTGGAACCGGCTGTTCGCGTCGCTCTACGATCTGCTGGCGGTGCGCTGGATGAAGAAGCGGATGTTCCGCTACCAGATCGCCGAGAAGATCAACTGAGCGACTCGTTGCAACAGAAGTGGGACAGGCATCTTTGCCTGTCTCGGTCCGGCAAGTCATGAAATCGAACCGGAACACAAGCGAGACGCCTGCGTTACGTTGACTATGCGGCGACTGTTGATCCAATGTCTTAACGCCTCGTACTGGTCGTTATCCTCATCGGCGTCCCGGCCATCACGAGCGCGCGGTTCGGGAGCCTGCAGCTTTCGTCCGCTCCGAAAGTGCAATTGCTGACGCTGTGGGGATTGGGACTGGCGGCGGCCTGTAATTCGAGCGCGGCGTTATGGTTGATCAAGGACCGCAAAGGCCGGACGCTCTGCTGGAAATGGGCTTTCGTTTTCGTCGCTTTGCTCGCGATCGAATATGCGTCTTACAACGGCTGGCTCAATTTCGAGTGGCTGAAAAATGCGTTGCAGTGGGCGCAAAATCATTTTTAATAGGAAATCCGAATTGGGAGCATGCCCGCCGCGGGCGTTGCTGGACGCGCCTCGCGTCCAGCCGTCTGACGCACGATGGCCTGGTGAGGCGTCCGAATCTTTCGATCCGTTCGGGGTTTTCCGCGAGGGCGCGGAAAACCGCGCCCGCGGCGGGCGCGCTCCCCGATTCGACTACGCATTTCGGATTTAAGCGCGCTCCAGCCCCGCTATACCTGTCTCTTCAGTGCGCCGACCGGACGGCACCGCGCGCCGTCCCTACCTGTCAAACTGCGGACGTTCGCCATCGCCGAAATAAACGAATGGCCAGTCTTTCGGGTGCGCGACCAGTTTCTTGCGGACGGGATTGTGAAGAATGTAATCCGCCTTCTCGAGGCGGCTTTCGTCGTGTCGCAGGCGGTGCTCGAAGAAGTCGCGCTGCCATACGATGCCGAGTTCCTTGCCGTCCATTCCTTCCACTTGCTGATGATTAGTTTCAGCGTTTTTCCTGATGGCGGAAAGGAAAGCAATGCGTGCAAGTGGTCGGGCATGAGCAGGAACAGATATGGCCACCACAAAAACTTTTCCTGACGATGACGAACGGTTTCAAACAAGCGTGCCGAGACTTCGGGCAAGGCGAGTTGATTTCTAAAACGCTCTTCGCAGTTGATGGTGATGAAATAAATCTCCTTTTGCGGATCAACCCACGACGGGATTTCGTGCGGCAACGTTTTGCGACGTGCGATTTCCATGGCGGCAGAATAGGAGGAAGAGACGATGGACGGCAAAACTGGTAGGGACATCGCGCTGCGATGTCCCCGCCCGCAAAGCGGGCGGAACGAACCACGCGTGAGGCGCGAATCACGCCACACGTTGCGCCGCTGAACGCGGCGCGGACGGCGCGCTGCGCCGTCCCTACCAACGGATGGAATTACGTTGAGATACTGCTGCGCTCGCATTCACTTCAATGAATCGCTTGACCGGAGCCGAAAATCCATGCACTGTTGCGCCCGTCAATGAGAATGATCGCGCCATTTAGCTATTCGACGATAATTCTGAGCAACGCGGACGTTGCGATCAGCCCGCGTGGTCGCCGCATGTCCTGGCGCGCCATCAAGGCTAATCAACACGGCAAGCAGGGGGGTCCCACTCAACAAGTTCGGCACCTTCGTCGTGCCATTCCTCACCTTGTATCTCACGCGACAAGGCTATTCGCTCACCGCCGCTGGAATGGCCGTTGGGGCTTACGGCGTCGGCACCTTGTTGGCGTCGGGGCTCGGCGGACATCTGGCCGACACCTTTGGGCGGCGCAAGACCATCGTGCTTTCAATGTTCTCGGCGGCCATCGCCATGATGCTGCTGTCGCAGGCGCGCAGTCTGTCCGCGATCATTCTGCTGACTGCGCTCACGGGTCTGGCGGGTGAATTGTATCGCCCGGCGAGCAGCGCGTTGCTCGCGGACCTCGTTCCGGCAGGATCGCGCGTCACGGCTTTCTCCGCTTATCGCATCGCGTTCAACGCGGGCTGGGCGTTCGGCCCGGCGACCGCCGGGTTTCTCGCCGAACGCGGCTATTTCTGGCTGTTCGTCGGCGACGCCGCCACGTCCGCGCTGTTCGGGCTGGTGGCGTTCTTTGCGTTGCCACGCGGCGTGCGAAGTCAAACGACCGAAAGTCGCTGGTCGGACGCGTTGAAGGTCTTGCGCCGGGACCGGAAATTTCATCAAGTGCTGCTGGCAACGTTCGCGGTCTGGTTGATTTTCTTCCAGGTTTTTTCAACGTTCGGTCTGCACGTCACGCGGCTTGGATTTTCGGCGGCGACCTACGGCGCCATCATTTCGCTCAACGGCGTGCTGGTGGTGCTGTGCGAACTGCCGTTGACTTCCATCACGCGGCGATTTCCGGCGCGACGCGTCATGGCGGCCGGGTATCTGACAGTGGCCGCCGGTTTCGCGCTCAACGGCCTGGCGCACACGGTGCCGGCGCTGGTTGTCTGCATGATCATTTTTACCTTCGGCGAAATGATGACGATGCCGATGTCGTCGGCTTATGTGGCGGACCTCGCGCCGGCACACCTGCGCGGTCGTTACATGGGTGCATTCGGGCTTGTCGGGGCGACGGCGATGATCGTCGGACCCGGTCTGGGAATGAAATTGCTCACGCTCGGTGCGACAGCGCTTTGGCTAGCGTGCGGCGCGCTCGGCCTGGTGGCGGCGATGATCATTCTTCAGGAGGTAAAGTCCCAACCGGCGCGGACGGCGCTGCCGCAGGAACGCGGCAAAGCGACCTGGCCGTAGGGTCGCATGGGTGGTTTTGGCACAAATTATGTTACCTTCTCGCCCGGAACGGCGTCTAAGTGTGTCGTGACGCGCCACACAGTTCAGTAATGCCTATGAACGATTACCTTTGCAACAACCGGATGCGACCTGAGGAGGTCCTTTGTTCCCGCCGCCAATTTCTAGCCCGCACCGGAATGGGACTCGGTGTCCTGGGTTTGGCTGGATTACTTTCCAGGGAGTTGCTGGCCGAGACAACCGGGGCAGCAGCGGGCGTCAATCACACCCAACTTCCGGCCAGGGCCAAACACGTCATTCACATCTTCGCGCAGGGCGCCCCGTCGCACATCGACACGTGGGACCCGAAACCCGCTCTTGCCAAATACCAAGACCAGTCGCTGCCGGGTCTGAACGGCGTGGCGATGCCGTCGCCGTTCCAGTTCAGGAAGTGTGGCAAAGCCGGGATCGAAGTGAGCGAGGTGTTCTCCGCGCTCGGCGAACACGTGGACGACCTGGCGATCATCCGTTCGATGTACACGGACATTCCGGCGCATGACGTTGCGACGGTCTTCATGAACACGGGTTCGTTGCGCATGGCCAGGCCGAGCGTCGGCGCGTGGGCGCTGTACGGCCTCGGCAGTGAAAACGAGAACATGCCCGGCTACATTTCCCTGCGGCCGGGGGGCGGTTCGCCGCCTGGCGGCGCGTTGAACTGGGGCTCGGCTTTCCTGCCCGGAAATTTTCAGGCCTCCAGCATCAACACTGGCGCGGGCACGGTCGAAGGGATGATCCAGGATATCCGCAACCCATATTTTTCGCAGAATGAGCAGCGGCATCAGCTCGACCTCGTGCAGAAGCTCAACGCGATCCACGCCCGCCAGCTCCAGAAGGATCCACAGCTCGAAGCGCGCATCGAGGCGTTCGAGATGGCGTATCGGATGCAAATGGAAGCGACGGACGCTTTCGACATCGCCAGGGAACCGCAAAACATTCGCGACCTCTACGGCAACACGCCGCAAGGCCGCCAGTTGCTCATCGCGCGCCGGCTGATCGAACGCGGTGTGCGGTTCATCCAGGTCTGGGCCGGCGGTTGGGATCATCACAACGATCTGGAAGATCGCCTGCCGCAAAGCGCCGCGGAGATCGACAAACCCGCCGCCGCGCTGCTCACCGACCTCAAGCAACGCGGTTTGCTCGACAGCACGCTGGTGATCTGGGGCGGCGAGTTCGGCCGCACGGTCACGCGCGACCGCAACGGCAACGACAATCCGGGCCGCGATCACAACAATCGCGCGTTCAGCGTCTGGCTCTCGGGCGGCGGCGTGAAAGGCGGCACGATCCACGGCGCGACGGATGAATTCGGCGCGCGCGCGGTCGAGGATAAGGTCCACGTTCACGACTTGCACGCCACGATTCTGCGGCTGCTCGGTTTCGACCATGAGAAGCTGACTTATCGTTACAACGGCCGTGATTTCCGGCTCACGGACAATTTCGGGAAGGTTGTGCAGAGGATCATTGCCTGACGCGACTCGATCACAAGGCGCAGCATGATGAACACTCGCCCTCACCCCGGCCCTTTACCGGTTCTCCTGGTGCTATGGCTTTCAACCATCTCCAATGCTCCCGCCGCCGAGCCGGCCGGTGCGCAACTCGATTTTTTTGAAAACAAAATCCGCCCGATCTTCGCCGATAACTGTTACAAATGCCACAGCCCGGCCAATGGCAAGATCAAAGGCGGACTCGAACTCGACTGGAAAAGCGGCTGGGAAAAGGGCGGCGATTCCGGTCCCGCCATTGTTCCGGGTGATCCGGAGAAAAGTCTGTTGCTCAAAGCCGTTCGTTACACCGATCCCGATCTTCAAATGCCGCCCAAGGGCGAGAAGCTCTCCGACGCGCAGATAAACGATCTGGTGGCCTGGATCAAGATGGGCGCGCCGGACCCGCGCGTGACTCGTCCGACGGCGACGGCGACCGCAGGTTACGGCGGCAAGGGCAAAGACCACTGGTCATTCAAACCGCTCAAAAAACCAACGCCTGCGTCGGTGAAGGGCGAAGCGTGGGTCAAGAACGACGTGGACCGGTTCGTCCTCGCCAGGCTCGAAGAAAACGGCATGACGCCGAACGATCCGGCCGACAAACGGACGCTGATCCGGCGCGTCTATTACGACTTGATCGGTCTGCCGCCCACGGAGGACGAAGTGATGACATTCCTGACGGATGATTCGCCGCCTGCGTTCGAGAAGGTCGTGGACAAGCTGCTGTCCTCGCCTCATTACGGCGAACGCTGGGGGCGCCATTGGCTCGACGTGGCGCGTTACTCGGATTCCAAAGGCCAGTTCAACCGCCAGCGAGAGAGTTCGATTTATCCCTACGCCTGGACGTATCGCGATTACGTGATCAAAGCGTTCAACGACGACAAGCCCTACAACCGCTTCATCATGGAGCAGCTAGCGGCGGACAAACTCCCTCCCGCCAATGACAAGACCTCACTGGCGGCGCTCGGTTTCCTCCGACAAGATCGATGCGTTGACCAAAGGCTTCCTCGGCCTCACCGTCACCTGCGCGCGCTGCCACGATCACAAGTTCGATCCGATTCCGCAGGCCGATTACTATTCGCTGCATGGCATCTTCGCCAGCTCGGTTGAGCCGGAAATGAAACCGGTCATCTCGGCGGTCAATACAAACTACCAGGATTATCTCGCGCGCCGCGCCGAGTTGGACGCCCGCGTTCAAACGGTCCGGACACAGAGCGTCGCCGCGGCCTTCGGCGAGTACAAACGGTTCGGCGGAGTTTATCTCTTCGCAACCCGTCTGCCCGAAAAAGAACGCAGTGCGTATCTCACAAAAAACGGCGCGGAACCAGGCCTGCTCAAAAACTGGCAACGCATCACGCAAGGCGGCGGACGCCAGGCGGCGTCGGTCTTCGCGCCGTGGAACATGCTGTCGCGAATTCCGGAACAGCGCTTTGTCGAGCAGTCCAGACGCATCCTCGCGAACCTCGACAGGAACGAGCGCGCGCGGCAATTGAACCCGTATGTGATCAAAGCGCTGAAAGGCGCCGCGCCCCGTTCAATGGCGGAATTGGCCGCGCTTTACGGCAACTTATTGGCGAACCCCGATCCCGCATGGCAAACCGTGGTCTCCACTTTGCTGGGCGATGTCGCGCTGCGGGTTCTTCCGAACAAGCAGCGCGGGCAGTTCTTCGCGTTACGCGAGCAAAGCGACATGCTGGAGATGGTTCATCCCGGCGCGCCCGCCCGCGCGACGACACTCGTGGATGCCCCGAACCCGAAAGACTCGCCCATCTTCATCCGCGGCGAGGCTGAGAATCCCGGCGACGTCGTCCCGCGCCGTTTTCTCGAAGTCTTGTCCGGCCCGAACCGGCCCGCGTTCAAGAACGGCAGCGGCCGGCTCGAGTTGGCGATGTCCATCGCGAACAAGACCAATCCGCTCACACCGCGCGTGCTGGTCAATCGCGTCTGGCAGCATCACTTCGGCGAAGGCTTCGTCACGACGCCCGACGATTTTGGCAATCAATCCGCGCCGCCGAGCCATCCCGAGTTGCTCGATTACCTGGCGAGCCGCTTCATGGAAGAGGGCTGGTCGATCAAGAAGCTGCACAAGTTGATTCTGCTTTCGGCGACTTATCAGCAGAGCAGCAAGAACAATCCGGCGTACGCGGAAAAGGACCCGTTCAACCGACTGCTCTGGCGCGCGAACGTGCGGCGGCTGGAGTTTGAACCGTTGCGCGACTCGATCCTTTACCTTGGCGGCGAACTCGACCTGACCGTGGGCGGCCATCCGATTGATCTTTCCGAAGGCACGCACATGACGCAGAAGCGGTTCCAGGCCATCCTGAATCGCTACGGCAAAGTTCATCTGCCCGCCGCTCCGCGCCGCACGGTTTATGGCTACGTGGACCGCACTGATCTGGTCGAAGTCTTGAACACGTTCGACTTCGCCAGCCCCGACATGCCGACCGGCAAACGCTACGAAACCACTGTGCCGCAGCAGGCGCTCTTCCTCATGAACAGCCCGCTCGTCATCGAGCAGGTGCGCAACGTCGTCGAGCGAAAGGAATTCAAGCAGCAGAAGACCGACGAAGACCGCGTCCGCTATCTCTACGAATTGTTCTTCCAACGGCGGCCGACCCAGGAGGAGGTGCGCGACGGCCTTGAGTTCGTCACGGCGCACCATGAGCCGGAAAAACCGGTGACGGCTGCCTCCGGGTTCCAGCCCGTGTCCAACGTGATCGGACAAGGGAACAAACGGAAACAGCAGTTCAACCAGCCTGCGCCCGCCCGCGCTTCACGCAAGCCGCTCACGGGCTGGCAGGAATACGCGCACGCGTTGCTCCTCACCAACGAGGCGTCGTTTGTGAATTAGAGTGGTTGCCAAAAGAAATTTCCTATCAACGTCGTGTGCGGGACTTCGGCCACCCTCTCCCCCTCGGAGGGGGAGAGGGACGGGGTGAGGGGGCGGCGGGCAGGGTAAGGGGGGAGCTTGTGCATGGGTTTCATTTTGGCAATTTTTTTTTGGCAACTGTTCTGGTTTAAAGATCGCCGTGCGCGTAGCCGCACCCTCTTGTTGCGAATGGTTCCGGCTTTGACACTTTCCTGAAGATGTCCAGAATACACGGACATGAACTCCAAAAGCGCCCCGACAATCCGCGTTTTGTTTCTTGCTCCGTTCCTGGCTCACAGTTTGTTCGCCGCCGATGACTACAAGCTCGGCCCCGACTCGCTTCCACAGGAAGACGTGCCGCGCGGCGAAGTCACCAAATACCGTTGGAGCAGCAAAATCTTTCCTGGCACCGAACGCGATTATTGGGTTTATGTGCCAAAGCAATACGAAGCCGCCAAACCCACCTGCGTGATGGTGTTTCAGGACGGCGGCGGTTACGTCAACATCAACACCAACGGCCAGTTCCGCGGGCCGATTGTGTTCGACAATCTCATCGCGAAGAAGGAAATGCCGGTGACCATCGGCATCTTCATCAATCCCGGCGAAGTTCCACCTGCGGAGCCGGGCCAGAAGCCGCGCAGCAATCGCAGCTTCGAATACGATTCGCTCGGCGACCAATACTCCCGTTTTCTGCTCGAAGAAATCCTGCCCGACGTCGGGAAGAAATATAATCTGACCAAGGACCCGGACGGTCGCGCGATTTGCGGCATCAGCTCCGGTGGCATCTGCGCGTGGACCGTCGCGTGGGAGCGGCCCGATGAATTTCGCAAAGTGCTCAGTCACGTCGGCAGCTTCACCAACATTCGCGGCGGCAATGTGTACCCGTCTTTGATTCGGAAAACGGAAACAACGGCAAACACGGCGGCGCGATCCTGCCCGATTCGCTCCGCTGGCTGTGGCGGGATTATCCGAGGTAACTCTGGCGTAGTGGCACGGCGTCCCGCCCGTGTGTTTCAGGAAGAGTCCATGCTGCCTTGAGCAGAAACTTACGGGCGAGACGCTCGTGCCACTGCTTTTGGGTGCGGCTCCCCGCGCCGAGGGCAGCCTGCCTGCCTGCCTGCTGTCACGCTCGAGTCCGCGAGGAGCCGATCGTCGCTTACCGGCCGGGCGGCGCGGGCGGAATCAAGTGCTCTTTCTCCCAAGCGTCAAGGTTGCCTGGGTCCGGTAAGCATTGAACGCACCCACTGCCATCGGCAAAGCCGTAAACTTTCGCCCATTTCGACCGCTTGCCTTTCACGGAATTGACGACGGCGGTTGCTTCGCATGGCCTTGGCGGCCACGAAGCACGTGTGACGATGCAGCCATCCACCCAGCATGACGTCTTTGGAAAGCGCGCGGGCCTGGCGGGCGAGGTCCATGAAGACGGTTTGCGCGATGTCCTCCGCCAGATGCGTGTCGCTATCCACCAACCGCACTGCCGTCGAATAGACCAGGTTGATGTAGCGCGAGACCAGTTCGCGGAAGGCTGTCTCCGAGCCGTTCTCCACGTAATCTTCGAGTAATTTCCGGCTGTCCGTCATCTTCAATTCATCATTAAAGACCCGCCGCCGGATAAAAACCGCCAAAAAGTTTTGCAGAGTTAGACTTCTCGAAGCGACTCGTCCGTTTCTCCTCAGTTCCAACAGCGTTGCGTGACTCCTCTCAGCGCGGTCGAAGTGAGTTCCATGTCCGGGCTGAGAGGGAATGGGTGAGGGCGGACCACTTCCGCGAATGCATAGCTACTACTAAGCCGTGACAATTCAAAACGAGAACCACGGACATTACTGAAGCGCATGCCCTGGAATGGAGCATGTCGGAGGATTGGTAACGGGTCCGAATGCATAGGTGCCGCCCGAGGGGCAGCGGGGCAATTGCTGCGAGCGGAGATACGGCAAGATCTGGTCCGCGGTTACCACGCCGTTGGTGGTGAGCTTGTTTTCCAAGGCGCACTGTTGCACAGCGCTGTCGATCTGCCTGAGATTACTGACGCATGCGTTCTGCTCCGTTTGTGGCGTTTGATCGGCTGGGCTGTCCCCAACCTGACCTTGCCGCAAGAGAAACAAGTTTGTCCCCACCCGCAAAGTGCCTGTTGGGCCCTGGACCACCTCTAACCCGGACCGAAGCTTGCGATTTTCTTCCCGCAGCTTACCGAGTTCAATTGTTTGCCTGCGGAGCAATCCCACCTCCCCGCGCAGTTTCATGAGTTCACTCAGTTGATCCTTGGAGAGTTGAGAACTGTTCGCCTGGGCAAGCAGAGTGGACAGCCGCCCGTTCTCCGCCTTCAATTGGGTGAGTTGGTCAACTTGCTCCCGCAAAGACTGGTTTTCCGCGCGCAGTTTGGTTTTGTCTTGATGTTGGATCGCCACCGGCGTCGCCACCGTGGCAACGGCAATGGCGCTGATAATGCCTAGTTTAAGTTTGGTCATGGTCATAAGTTTGACAGCGGCAAGGGTTGTCGCGGTTGTCGAGGCGGTTACCGCCAGTGCGCCGGTGACAACGCTGGCGGACAGGCCGGCCGGTGCGGCCACGACCGCGCCAGCGACAATCGCGGCGGCCAACCCGGATGCAGTGCTCGTGATGCCGCGCTTCGCGAGCAGGGTTTGCAGCTTTTCCAGCGCGCGATCCACCCGCATTCGCGCGGCGTTCTCGTTGATGCCGAGCGCAAGGCCGACTTCCTTCAGGCTTCGCTCCTCGAAGAAGCGCAACACGACGGCGGTCCGGTCCCTTTCGTTTAACTCGTGCATCGCATCATCAAGCACCGGCTGGACTTGCCGCCAAACGGGCTCAGATGGTTCCGAGGAAAGCAATTCATTCATGGTCTGGGCCTCCTCTTCGCGTCGCTGCCGCCGTTCTTCCGAGCGGTGCAAATTGGCAGCCATCCGGCGCACGCACGTGTAAAGCCAGCCCGCCAAAGCCGGATGCCAGACGAGGCTCGATACTTTTTTGGCCAGCTCAACAAAGACCGCTTGCGTGATGTCTTCCGCCAGACTGGCATCGCCGTGCGCCTCGCGGAGCGCCGCGGAATAGACGAGGTCAATGTGCCGCTGCACCAGCTCGGTGAACGCGCTTTCCGAGCGGTTTTGCGCGTAGGCTTGCAGCAGTTCAGCGTCGGCGGCCATTTGTCTTCATAAGTATAGTGTGCGCCGAAGAGAAAAACCGCACAAAGAAAGACAGATTTGAGGAGCGGCCTGAGCGGTTCAAACGGATTCGGGGAGCGCGCCCGCCTCGGGCGCTGCCATCGGCGCCCTCGCCGTTGGCATTGCGGCGTGATACCCAACCGAATGGTTCGTCTCCCGGGTCCGGAGTTCGGCGCGGGGGCGCGCCGAACAGCGCCCGAGGCGGGCGCGCTCCCCATTTTCTTCGACTGCATCGTTCCCCTCAAACGCGCTTCAATCGCACCCAGCAATATCCTCGTTGGCTTTTGCATAAGGTTGAGGCATAAACAATCCTTCAAACCGACTGACAACAATATGACAGCTTGCCTGGCTAGTACGACAACACGGAGGTTTGGTTACATCCCAAGGCTCCGCTCGTTGCAAGGCCAGCAGGGTAGGGCGCGTCACTCCGTGCGCGCCGCAGACTCGATCTGTTCCCCGAGCGGCGCGCACGGAGTGACGCGCCCTACCCTGACATACATGGAAATTTCTTTGTCGCGTACGAGCGATCGCCCAAAATCCAGTGAACACTTGAAATTGTGACGAGAAAAAACGCCTATTTTGTGAATAGATTTGCGGCGTTGCTTGCCGTCGGCTTTCAGCTTTTTGCAAACGGACGCGCCGACGCCGCTCAGACTCTCACCGGAGAACCGCGTGAATTGAAAGTCGTGGTCCTCGAAGGTTCGCCTTATCACCGCGGCTTGGTCCACGGGAGAACGCTGCGGAAAGAAATCGTTCAACTGGTCCAAATCTGGAAAACGAATCTGACTGAGACCTTCAACGCCGATGCCGACCGGTTCATTTCCGCTTTTCTAAAACAAACCGACTACGTGTCTGCCATCTGGCGATGGACTCCGGATTTGTTGGTTGAAATCCGTGGAATCGCCGACGGATCAGAAATGCCTTTCGACACGATCCTGGCCTATCAGTTTCTGGACGAAATATGGGTCAACGGCAAGGCCGTGCAGCGCGAGGTCGCAGCCGAGCATTGCAGTGGATGGGAGTGGCGAAAAAGGGGACCAACCCGGCTTACATCGCTCAAAACATGGATTTGGAGAGTTTTCGCGACGGATTTCAAACGGTACTGCACATCAAGGCTGAAGGCCGTCGGCCGGAGCAGTTTGTTTTCACGTTTGCCGGATTCATCGCCGCCAACGGCATGAACAGTCGCTCGATTGGCATCTGCGCAAACACTCTGTCGCAACTCCGCCATTGCCGGGATGGCCTGCCGGTGGCCTGCATCATCCGCGGAACTCTGGAAAGAACGACGTTGAACGATGCGATCAAATTCCTGAAGCAGGTTAAACACGCTTGCGGTCAGAACTACATTCTCGGTGGAGGCGGCCGTGTTTGCGACTTCGAATGCTCGGCGGGAAAGGTCGTTTCCTTTGCGCCGACTTCGGATACCGGCGTCGTTTACCATACGAACCACCCATTGGCGAACGACGACTATGACGCCGAATACGCTGATTATCTCCGGAAGATCGACCCCACAAAAGCAGTCAAAGGCAACAGCGAAATTCGCTTTCAGGCGCTCGAGAACCGCCTCAAGAACCTTCAGAATGGGATTGATGTCAGTTCGATCGAATCAACGCTCCGCTCGCACGATTCCAGGGAACACCCGATCTGCCGTCCTGTAAAAGAGAAGTCCGCCACGTTCACCTTCGGTTCGACCATCATGAAACTGTCGGATAAACCGGAATTTCTCGTTGCTCCCGGACCGCCCGACACATACCCGTACCAGACCTTTAATTTCTCCGGACTCCCATGAACACGAATGCATTTTTTGCACGTTCAGGTATCGGCACGACAACACCGAGATTTCGTCACATCCCAAAGCTCCGCCTGTCGCAAGGCAAGCAGGGTAGGGCGCGTCACTCCGTGCGCGCCGCAGACTCGAATCCGTTCGCCGAGCGGCGCGCACCCAGTGACGCGCCCTACCTGACATACATCGAAAATTCTTTGTCACGGTACTAGCTTGCCACGCTTCCTGAGCTGCTCCTTCAGCTCGTCGGCCTTTATGCCCGAGCCGGTCCAATTGGCCATCACGCACTCATAGTAACCGCCTTGGGAGACATTGTCGTCGTAGAGCACCACGAAACGGGAGCTGTCCCTTAATTTGAGAGGCCGTTTTTCACCGGCAGCGACGTAAACGTAGTGTCTGCCTGTGAGCAGCGACCTGGGCTTGAGTGGAGGTTTGAGATAACCATTGGCGAAGAGGACATCGATGCTATCGGGATAGATATTTTCGTGCTCCGCGGCGTAGCGATGGAGGCCCATGCTAATTTCCATCATCCTTCCAATGTTCCGACGACCAAGGTCATTGGCACCGAGGTCCCACAGTTCATTCATCGCCGCCTGGCAGGCCCCGGCCGCTTTCAAGATGTCCTGCCTCTCGCGCATAAGTTTCTTGACGAAGGTCTGATGGGGCGCCTGGAGACGACCATCTGCCAATTGGGCGGCTGTTGGAAGTCCGTTGAGATAGGGACCCAGCAGGCCGTCCGGATCGGTAAGAGCGGCATCAATCAGGCCTTTGGCGGTCGCGATTGCCTTTCCCCTGGCTTTTTCGAAGCAAGGCTTGGCGCTACCGTGCAAGCTGACGTTCATTTCGCCGAGGTACGCAGCGCACTTTGGGGACGGATCAGAAAGGGCGAACGCCTGGTGAATCCTTTCCGGGAGGTGTTGCGCCAATCTAAAAGCACTCATTTCCTGCTCCATCCCCGCCTCGATGCGGGGCCAACGAAGCATCACGCCAACGGGAGTCTGCGTGAGGGCTGGATAGCCGTTCGCTTCCTGGGATTTCCCAGTGCCGACGATTCTGGCCTTCATGCCGAATACGGCAGACTCAAGAGCGCTCTTGGCGAACCACCGGTTGCGGATATTCGTGGCAAACAGGTGGCCGGCCAACACTAAAAGCAGGGCGGGGATTTCCTGGCGCGTCCCGATGTCGTCGTTCTGGGCAAGGTCGGATAGCGCAGAGTTGATCGGCTGCAAGACGAGGCTGCTGAAATTGGACAAACGCGACGCCATCCAACTCAAAGCGCACAACCGGTCGGCTCCAGCAAGCTTCAATGCGTCGAGCGCTTTGAACAACGCGGGGCCTGTGGTGGACTCGTAAAGGCGAAGGTCGGAGCAATGCGCGGCTTTCCTGAACGCCACTATCGCTTCACTTTCTCTGTCGGATAGATGAAGCAGGGCGCCTTGCAGATAGTAGCCCAGCGCATTGTCCGGATCGCGCCGGACCAGTTCGCCGATGGACTGTTCATCGATGCCGTCCAACATCACGACCAGCACGGCGACCATCGGCGAGTATTCGAGCCTGGCCTTCACTGCCATTTGGGAAAGCTCCCGTCGAACGGAGTCTCCTGTGCGGGCGAGGTCGGCGAGACCGAGCAGGACTTCGGGATCGGTTGTGTTAGCGGCAACTGCTCTGAGATTCCCGGCGGAGACAGCCTGGTCCACCGACTCACGATAGGTCGGCAAGGCAAACATTTTCTTGGGCAGGTCAAACATCTTTGGAGCTGACTCAGTGTGATCGCCGTAAAGATAGCCGCATGTCCAAGCGGCGCAAGTTGGGTCTTTGTGATTGGGGTGAGTCGCGCGCAGCTTCGGAGCAGTTCAGCGCGGGTGGCGATTTGCTTTGAGTTTGTAGCGGCGGTCTATGACCGCTGAATCGGCGCTCACAGAGCGCCGATTCAGCGAAATGGAGGACACGGCCCAGAATTGAGGACCGGCTGCGCGGCTCAATCGGATTCGGGTAGCGCGCCCGCCTCGGGCGGTGCCAACGGCGCCCTCGCCGTTGGCATTCCGGCGCGTGATGCCCAAGCCAATGGTTCGTCTGCCCGGGTGCAGGGTTCGGCGCGGGGGCGCGCCGGACAGCGCCCGAGGCGGGCGCGCTCCCCATTCCTTTTGCCTTGTTCCTTCCGACTTAAGGAACACCGAGCCCAACATCGTGGTTGGCTTTTACGGAAAATCGGGACCTAAGCCAGACCAATCCGAAAGGCAACTATGCACATGCAACTCTCCTTGTGCTTCAGCCTATCTGTTTGTCTCCTCCGATTCAGCGCGTTCGCTCAAGCGCCGCGTTCACGCCGCCGCCGAATTCACCCGAGGTCCACGCCGATCGCACCGTGACGTTCCGCGTGCGCGCGCCTAAGGCAAGCGAGGTTACCTGGATCGCGTGTGGCAAGGACGATCGCTTGATGGAGAACAGCCGGCAGTTTGTCGAAGTGCTGAAGAAGAACGGCGTTCGCTGCGACTTCCGCGAAACCGAAGGCAACCATAGTTGGCCGGTGTGGCGGCGTATCTGGTGGATTTTGCGCCGTTGTTGTTTTAGGAGAGGAAGTAATGTGTTGGCCGCGAGGCTCGGAAGCCTCGCAACTTGCACGCAGGATGCCTGCGCTACGAGGATGCGGGCGCTACGGCGACACTGGCATCGACTTTTTGAACGATTTGTGCCACCCTTCGCCCGCAACGCATGAGTCGAATCAGCAGAGCCGTAGCCATTATGTATTTCGTTTTGCTGCCGGCTTCGGTTCATTCCTTACACGCTCAACCCTTCAGCCCCAGCAAACTCAGCGCGCACCTCATCAATTCCTACACGACCGGCGCGTCGAACCTCGTCGCGGGGCAGCCGCGCGTGTTGAAAATTCTGATCCGGCTGCTGACGCGACGAATTTCTGGACGACCGTCCTGCAACCGCCGTTGAACGCGCTGTCGGCGTCCGACCGCGCGTTGATTGATTATCTGGAAGGGCCGAACGAAGGCGACAGCACGCCGACGTGGCAATCGCTTCAATCGGCGCAATGGTTCACCGGGTTTTGGACCAACCTGTCGCCGTTGATTGCGGCGGCGGGATTCAAGCCGTGCATCGGCAGCATCGCGGTGGGCAATCCGCCGGGGACACCGAGCCAGATTCAAAGTAATATTTCCACGTTTGTGCCGGCGTTGCGCCAGGCGAAGAGCCTCGGCGGCGCGTGGAGTTATCACGCTTACACGATCAATTACACGACCGACACGGGCGTGGAGTATTATTATTCGCTGCGTTACCGGCAGTTTTACAGCCAGTTCGCGTCGCAATATCCCGACCTCGCGGACATGCCGCTGATTTTGACCGAAGGCGGCGTGGACCAGAGCGGGACTCCCGCGACGTCCGGCTGGCAGGCGCGCGGCACTGCGGCGGACTACGAACGGTGGCTGAACTGGTTCGATCACCAACTTGCGCAAGACAGTTACGTGTTCGGTTGCACACTGTTTGAAATCGGCAATCCGGGCGGCTGGTCTTCCTTCGATCTTGAGCCGATTGCGGGCTGGCTTGGAAATTATTTGATCACACCCGCCAACCCGCCGCCTGCACCGACCGGTCTCGTCGGCGTGGCCACGAACGCAACGGCCCTGTTGATCTGGACCTCCGCGCCGCTGAATCCAACGACTTACAACGTGAAACGTTCGCGCACGAGCGGCGGGCCTTACACGACGATGGCGACCCACGTCACTGAGGGCGTGAAAGCGACGGCTTACACGGACTCAGCAGTCACGAACGGCGGGACTTATTACTATGTGGTGTCGGCGGTGAACGCGGCTGGCGAAGGACCAAACTCCAGTCAAGTGACGGTCACTATGCCGAACACGAACCTGCCGGATGTCATTGTGACGGCGGTGAGTTGGACGCCCAACCCGGCGTTCGCGAACAACAACGTGACTTTTCGCGCGACGGTGAAGAACCAGGGCACAGCACCGACGCCATCAAACGTGACCCTGGGAGTCGGGTTCAGCATTGATGGCGGACCGAACGTGACGTGGTCGGGCGGCTACACCAGAGCCATCTTCCCGGGCGCATCCGTCATCTTGACGGCAGACGGAGGCCCGACGGGGTCGAGCACCTGGAAAGCGACGCCTGGCATGCACACACTTACCGCGACGGCGGACGACATCAATCGCTTCCCCGAAAGCAACGAAGGCAACAATGCGATGAGCGTCAAGCTGGCGATTTCCTCGGGCGCACCCAGAATCAGTCAGATCGGCGTTTCCACGAACAATGTCCTCAAATTCACTTTCAGCGCGACAGGCGGCATTCACTATCAAGTTCAATTCAAGAACGACCTGAGCGGCGGGCAGTGGTCGGACCTTGGCGCCGAGACTACGGCGAACTCGAACACGGTTCCGGTTTCAGACAACTTGAGCGGCGTGACGCAGCGGTTCTATCGCGTGCTACAATTGAATTGAGGCAGCGCGAATGAAAAAGCCGCGTGAAGATATTCGGATTGTCCCAATGACGGAAGAGCACATTGAAAGCTTCCGGGCCTGTCTCGACGCCGTCGCAAAGGAGCGTCGTTATCTGGCGTTGACCAACGCGCCGCCACCGGACGCGGTTCGCGAATTCATGCGGTCGGCCATCGCGCGCAGGGTTCCCCAGTTCGTGGCCCTCGACGGCCAGCAAGTGATTGGATGGTGCGACATCCTTCCGAATGAAAAGGAGAGCTTCGCTCATGTTGGACGCCTTGGCATGGGTGTGCTCCGCGAGTATCGCGGGCAGGGGATTGGACAGCGTTTGGCGGAAAGGGCGATCGCGCAGGCGAAGGGGATCGGTTTGGAGAGAATCGAGCTGGACGCCTATGCTTCCAATGAGCCGGCCATCCGGCTTTACGAAAAGCTTGGATTCGTCGTTGAAGGCACAAAGAAAAAAGGGCGCAAGCTGGATGGGGTTTACGACGATGTGTTCGTGATGGCGTTGATCATGGCATGAGGAAACCAAACTCATGAGACCTCCACCGCGGATTCGGGAACGCGCAGACTACGGCGGTGATGCGCCTCACGTTGTCCGGTGCCTCTTCGCCATCGGCCTGGGGGTGATGGCGCCTGAGAAACATGAAATGAGTCGGCTCTCCATAAACCGTCCCCTCACCCTGTCCCTCTCCCCATCCGAAGGGGAGAGGGTGGCCGGAGGCCGGGTGAAGGGACGGTTCAAGGACCCAATGCATGCGAAAAACGAAACGAGCCTTCCCATGAACAACCGATGGCCTGGACGAGTTGTGGGTTGGGTCTCATGCGCGATCGGCCTGTTCTTCGCCGGCGCCGCGCATCCCGGCGACCAGGACTTGTTCAGAATCATGGTTGTGGACGAGCAGACGAGACGCGGCGTTCCACTCGTCGAACTGAGAACCGTGAACAACATTTCGTTGTGGACGGACAGCAACGGGATCGCCGCCTTCAATGAACCTGGTTTGACGGGGCACGAGGTCTATTTTCACGTCCGGAGCGACGGTTATGAATACCCGAAGGACGGCTTTGGCAATCGCGGCGTGAAGTTGAAGCCAACGCGCGGCGGGGAAGCGACGATCAAAATCAACCGACTTAACGTGGCCGAGCGGTTGTACCGCGTCACGGGTGAGGGGATTTATCGCGACAGCGTGATGGTCGGCGAACCCACGCCACTGAAACGCCCGCTGCTCAACGGGCAAGTGATGGGGCAGGACACCGTCGTTGCCACGCCATATCGCGGGAAGATCTACTGGTTCTGGGGCGACACGGAACGCGCATCGTATCCGCTCGGAAATTTCGCCGCGTCGGGCGCGACTTCGGAGTTGCCCGGTTGCGGCGGACTGGATCCGAGCGCGGGCGTGGACCTGACTTACTTTGTGGACGCTTCCGGGTTCAGCAAACCGATGTGTCCGGACT
>QHNT01000490.1 GCA_003218515.1 Verrucomicrobiota bacterium
CGGTGAGCTTCGGCGTTGGATCGCTTCCCTGGTTTGTGGCGGTTGGCGACTTCAACGGCGATGACAAACCTGATCTGGCCGTGGCCCACAGAGTCCCTGACAGCGTCTCCGTGCTATTGGGGAAGGGCGACGGCACCTTCCAAGCCGCGGTCAACTTTGCTGCGGGAACGAATCCTGCGTCCGTGGCGATTGGCGACTTCAACGGCGACGGCAAGACCGACCTGGCCGTGGCTTTTACCGGCACCTACACGAACGGTAGCGTGTCTGTGCTGTTGGGCAAAGGTGATGGCACGTTCGAAGCCGCCGTGAACTACGGTGCAGGGACAAATCCTGTTTCAGTGGCCGCGGGCGACTTTAACGGCGACGGCAAACTTGATCTGGCCGTGGCCAATCAGGGCGCGACTCCCATCAGCAACCAAAGTCGCGGCACTGTATCGGTGCTCCTGGGTAATGGCGACGGGACTTTCCAGGTCGCCGTCAATTATGGCGCCGGAATTGGTCCTGCTTCAGTCGCTGTGGGTGACTTCAACGGTGATGGCAAGCCCGACCTCGCGGTCGCCAACATCGGCTCATTCACAAACAATACTCCTACCGAGGACGGCAGCGTGTCGTTGCTGTCTGGCAAGGGCGATGGCACCTTCCAGGCAGCCGTCGGCTTCGGTACCGGAATCAGTCCTATTTCAATAGCGGTGAGCGATTTCAACGGAGATGGAAGACTCGACCTCGCCGTCGTCAGCCACTATCGCAATATCTCGGTATTTTCAGGCAACGGCGATGGCACCCTCCAAGCCCCAGTCAACTACGCCGCGGGAAGCCAACCGGTTTTCGTCGTGGCGGGGGACTTCAACGGTGACGGCAAACCCGATTTCGCCGTTGCGAACGGCTTTTCTGTAGGCACGGTGTCGGTGCTGTTGAACACTTGCGCCTCTGCCGGTATTAACCTCGCGATTGCGCGCAGCAACAGCACCACCGCCGTGGTTTCGTGGGCGTTCCCGTCCACCGGATTCGTACTCGAATCCACGACGAGCCTGAGCCTGACGAATTGGCAACGCGCGGTTGAAACGACGACGACCAACAACGCTCGCCTGGAGGTCACCGTATCGGCGGACCGACAGGAACGCTATTTCCGCCTGCACAAGCCGTAATCGAGAGTGCAAATCGACACAGAAAGGAAGGAAAATGAAAAGCTTCATATTGCAACGATTGGTTCTATTGTCCGTTATCCTGTTGAGACGTTCGTTTCTCAGCGATTCGGCCTTGGCACAAGGATGCCCCGCGCCCAGCTTCGCCGCTGCGCGGACATTTGACACCGGGCCGGGCGCTTGGTCTCTGGCGGTGGGTGATTTCAACCGCGATGGGCATGCCGATCTGGCCGTGGCGAATCGCGGCTCGAAAAATATCTCAGTGCTGTTGGGCAACGGAGACGGAACCTTTCAGGCCGCCGTCAACTACTCCACCGCAACAAATCCTGTATCCGTTGTCGTAGGCGACTTCAACGGCGATTTCAAACCAGACCTGGCAGTAGGGAGCCTGGGTTCGACCAATGTCGCCGTGCTGCTGGGCAATGGCGATGGCACATTTCAAAGCGCCGTCAGTTACCCTGCGGGCACGAGCCCAAATTCCGTGGCTGTCGGCGATTTCAACGGGGATGGCAAGCCTGACCTGTGGTCAACGGTAGTGGAGTCTCAGTTTTGTTAGGCAAAGGTGATGGCACATTTCAAACCGCCGGCACCTTCGCTGCCGGAGTGAACCCGAAGTCCGTCGCGATCGGCGATTTCAACCGCGATGGCAAACCCGACCTGGTCGTTGCCAACTTGGACAATCACGTCTCGATACTATCGGCAAACGGCGATGGCACCTTCCAGTCTGCGGTCAATTACGGCGTGGGAGCAGGTGCTTATTCCGTAGCGGCAAGCGATTTCAACGGCGATGGAAATCCTGATTTGGCCGTGGCCACGGACGTGGGAATCACGCTGCTCTTGGGCAAAGGCGATGGCACGTTCCAACCGCCTGTCAACTACAGCGCGGGAAGCCATCCGAATTTCGTAGCAACAGGCGATTTTAATGGCGATGGCAAGCCCGACCTAGCCGAGGCAAACCCAGTTGACTCCAACGTTTCAGTGCTGTTGGGCAATGGTGACGGCACATTGCAGGCCGCTTTTTATTTCAGCGCGGGATCTGAGACTGTTTCGGTGGCGGTCGGCGACTTCAACGGCGATGGCAAGCCGGACCTGGCGACGGCAAACGAGGCTTCTGGCAACATCTCGGTGTTATTGGGGAACGGCGACGGGTCCTTCCAAGCAGCCTTCAACTACAACGTGGGATCGTTGCCCATTTCGGTTGCGGTGGGCGATTTCAATGGCGATAGCAAGCCTGACCTGGTCGTGGTCGGCAGCACGGTCTCGGTGCTTTTGGGCAACGGCGACGGTACTTTTCAGGCCGCTGTCAACTCCGGTGCCGGAGGAGGTTCAGTAGCAGTGGCCGACTTGAACGGTGA
>QHNT01000286.1 GCA_003218515.1 Verrucomicrobiota bacterium
TGATTGAAAATGCCGACCACATCGCAAACCTCCGCGTTCTGCGGGCCAACGGCCAGTGGCTCAGCCTGTGGAATTAACCTCACCCACTTTTAATCACACCCCAGGCAGCTACACGCCGCATTTCCCTCTTGCCAATCGCGCGCTCACCTGCTTAAATGAGCGCTGATTCATCTCGAGGAAAGTGAGCAAAGCGCACACCAGCGACCACGTCGCAAAGAGATCACCCCCTCAATCGAGCTTCCACGGCTCGTTTGATGGTGTGCTCGCCCGGTCCTTGCTTGGACCGCCTCCGCGGCCAGCCTTGCTGGGGAAGATCGATCACTTCCATGTACTTCGGCTCATCGGAGTCGGTGGAATGGGATTGGTCCTGCTCGCCCGGGACTCCCGAGCATCAGGGATTCCACAAGGCCGGCCGGCTGGCGCTTCCGATGTGGCCTCCCTGGCGCCGGCAGAAAAGACGTCCGCAGTCCGCGCCGCGACGGCTGGCGCCCGGCGCGCGCATGCAAACCACGCACTTGAAGTTGAGGTGGAATCCACAAAAGTTGAATCGTGCGGTGCAACGGCGAGTGAACCGGATGCTGCGTCGGATCTGGTCGCCATCAAAGTGCTTAAGCCCAATTTGCTGAACGACCCATGCGCGTTGGCCTGCTTTGGCCACGAAGCCAGACTGATGCGCCATTTGGAGCACCCCAACATCCTGCAAGTGATTTCAATTTCCGAGAATTCGACGCGGCCGTACTTGGTTGTTCCCTATATTGAGGGTGGCAATCTGGCCCATTGGACCCAACACGGAAGACCCTTGCCCACCGATCTGATTCTAAAGAGCGTCCAGCAGATCGCCGCGGCGTTGGATTACGCCCACAGACGTGGGATCACGCATCGTGATCTGAAGCCTGCCAACGTTCTGTTGAACGCGGACGGGCGGACATTTCTGGCGGATTTCGGCCTGTCACGGACGTTTTTTAATGACGCCGTGATTGATTTCGGGCGTGCCAAAGGTGAAGGCACGGCGCCTTATATGTCACCGGCGGTTGCTCGCGGTGAAGCGGAGGACACGCGGTGTGATATTTATTCCTTCGGAGCTTTGCTTTACGAAATGTTGACCGGCAGACCACCCTTCACGGGAAACACCAAGGACGAAGTGGTAAAACAAGTCCTGGCCGGCCCCCCGTCGCCAATTCTGGAGATAAATCCTCGAGCGCCGCGCGGACTGGTGACCGTTTGCGAAGGAGCGATGGGGCGTGAACTGCGCGGGCGTTATGCCTGCATGGGGGACGTCCTTTCGGACCTGGCACTCGTTTCCCGAGGTGTCAAACCG
Organism: Verrucomicrobiota bacterium; assembly: GCA_003218515.1. GTDB lineage: Bacteria > Verrucomicrobiota > Verrucomicrobiia > Limisphaerales > AV2 > AV2. The sequence goes on from QHNT01000286.1 coordinate 1,319, forward strand.
GCAGGTGCCGGGAGCCGATGCAAGCAGCGAAAAAGGTTGGTGGACGGCAGAGTTTTCGGCGCAACGCGACAATCGTTGTCTGTCTGTTGAGCCTCGGAACTTTTCGCTGTGACTCACTGCCGACCGGACGGCTTCCCATGAATAAATCCCCAACGGTCCGGACCGAACAACGGGTTAACCACCCTGTCTTTGGCGATGACCCATTTCTGACCTTCGTGTCTCAGAATGAAGGCGGTGTAACTGGCCTTCTTCGCGATGAAGTCTTCAGCCGCATCAAAGGTGCTGAACGAACCCGAAACGTCCTCGCCTTCAAGCACAATGAATGGATGGGAAGCGTAAATAACGTGCTGATCAAACAATCCTGCAAACATACTGAACGTAGCGTAAGCAAAAGCCGTTCCCACAACCTAGTACCGTGACAAAGAAATTTCGACGTAGGTCAGGTAGGGCGCCTCACTCCGTGCGCGCCGATCGGGGAACGGATTCGAGTCTGCGGCGCGCACGGAGTAACGCGCCCTACCGTGCCAGCCTTGCGACGGGCGGGAGCTTTGGGATGTAACGAAATCTCCGTGTTGTCGTACTACGGTCCCGCCTGCGATAAAACAGAAAACAGTTCGACGCTGGTTCTCTGGATCACCCAATCGAAATCCGCCCGCTGTGAAGCATCGACGGAAAAAGGAAGGGCGGTGGCGTCTGGCCGGGCCGGAGGTTGAGTGGCTTTGTTGAGCCACCGATGGCCTTGGGCGTGGCCGTCGGCAAAAGTAAAATTCGCACCGCCGTTGTGGTAAGAAGCCGGCAGATCGATCCATTCCGCCTGGTCCAGCCGATTGAGAAAATAGCCGTCGTTGATGCTGTCGGGATGCTCGTCCAGGAAAACAAAAATCTCGGTCGGACGCTCAAAATCCGTCGATTTGAGGAACTGCTTGTATGCCGGATTAAAAATGTTGGTGCCCCAGCGTGAGTTGTCGCCCGCGTCTCCGACCATCGCATTGAGGGAATAACTCCTTACCCGGGCGGTCCAGCCGGCCTGCCTTTGAATTTCGCTCAAGGCACGGTCAGCCGGGCAGCGGTAAATCGCCGCGGCGTGATTGGCGTAACCCGCGAAGCTGCCTATGGTCGCAAACGCGGTGTTGGTGTTGTCCGGGTTCAACTCCCAATCCATGGTGTTGTTCACCCAGTTATAGTTGCGCTTCGGAGCAATGCCACGGTCCGTGTCGCTGCCGCCCAGGTTGTAGGGCAGACGGTCGTTGTTGTCCGCAGCGTACATAAGCCAGGCAAGCGAGAGCTGCTTGGCGTTGCCAAGACAAGCGATCCCTTGCGCTTTACCCTGGGCTTTCATAATCGCCGTCGAGAGCAATCCCGCCAGAACCGCGATGATTGCGATTGTCACGAGAAGTTCGATGAGGGTAAAACCGGCCCGACGACGCGTCCCCGTCACCCTCGGCGAGAGTGGAACTGAAATTGGATTCATCATGCGGTTTTCGCGGTTGATTCGCCGATTCCGTGATCGCGCGATAATTTTCCCGGACTTTAGGTTGAAATGCCAGGACTGTCAAAGCCCGGCAGCGTCCTGATTCGTTCCCTCACTCCTGCCCTCAATTGCGCGTTCCGCACTCCCCACTCCGCATTTGAAAAGTGAGCCTCCTTACGTCGGCTGCTACGAAGTTCATGGAGAGGGAACACCTCCAAAAAATTGGACGTGAGTTGGGGCCATGAGCCTCTTCTGGTCTCCCCTCTCCCTGCCCTCTCCCCGCAAGGCGGGGAGAGGGTGGCCGCAGGCCGGGAGAGGGGTTGGTTCATGGGTAGCTTCCACGACCTCACAATCGCGCATCTGAACCATGAACTGGCCAGGACAATTCTGTGTTGCACCTGCAACAAGCAATTGTCCCGGTGGAGACGCGGTTCATGGAGAGAATTGTCCGCTGTCTCTCGGCCGTATCCGCGACGGAGTTTGCCAAGCCAGTGTGCGTTAAAGAAAGGCCTGGCGGCGGCTGTTCCCTCTCCCCGAGGGAGAGGGCCAGGGTGAGGGGAAACGACGCTTCGACTGCCGCTGCGTGTCGCTTATCCGCGAAGTGGAATGTTCATGCCTCGCGGTGTTACCATGCACGCGCGGCAGGACAGGTTTCCGTCGCACCCGCGGTTTTCCCGCTCGCTCTGCGCGCGGGGCGAAGTCAGACTTGCGTCCGATTGCTTCGCTTCGGAAGTTTGCGGGAACAATTTGCTCAGCGATGGCTCATAACGACAATGACAGTCACGTGACTGCCCGGCACGAATTTGAAGTGCTTGTGAGCCGGTATTATTCCACGCTGTATCAGTTCGCATTCAGTCTGGCCCGAAACGAAGACGAGGCGTGTGAACTGACGCAGCAAACTTTCTACACCTGGGCGCGTAAAGGCCATCAACTTCGAGACCGGTCCAAGGTCAAGACGTGGCTCTTCACGACTTTGTATCATGAGTTCCTGGAGAAGAAACGAAGACAAATCCGGTTTCCACACTATGAGTTGAGCGCGGTGGATCAGGACCTGCCCAACGTCCTTCCCGCCACCGTGAACGAATTGGACTCGAAGACGGTGTTGCAGTCGCTCGCGCAACTGGAGGAGATTTTTCAGGCGCCGCTGGCTCTTTTCTATCTGGAACAGCACTCCTATAAGGAAATCGCGGATATTTTGGGAGTTCCGCTTGGCACAGTGAAATCGCGCATCTCGCGGGGGATCGCGCAATTGCAGCAGATTTTGACCGACGAAAAGTTGCCGGCCAAAAACTCGAAAAGAGAACCCCATGGATAGCCGGCAAGCGAAAGAAATTTTGATGCGTTATCGGCCGGGGACGACTGACGACGGTGATCCGGAGTTCACCGAGGCGCTGGAGCAGGCTAAACGCGATCGCGAGCTCGGTCGCTGGTTCGAACAGCATCGCGCCTTTCAGTCAACTGTCGCTGATCGATTTAAAGGAATTGCTGTCCCGCAACACCTGAGGGAAAAAATCCTGGCGGAATACAACCCGGCTCGGATCATCGTCTGGTGGCAGCGCCCTGTGTTCCAGGCCCTGGCGTCAGCCGCAGCCATCGTCCTCTTGTTTGGCCTGGTTTACTTCAAGTTACCGGCGCGCGAGGACAAAAGTTTTGCCGCCTTCCGAAACAGGGTGGTCCGAAACGCGCAGCGGGGCTACGCCATGGACATAACGACGACCAATCTCAGCGAAATCCGCCAGTATCTGGCAGCGCACCAGGCCGACGCCGACTACGTGTTGCCCGCTCCTCTGGAAAAACTGCCGGGCGACGGCGGCGCGATGCTGCGCTGGCACAACAGGAAAGTCTCCATGGTTTGCTTTGATTTGGGCAATCACAACGACCTTTACCTGTTCGTGGCCAACCGCTCCGATTTGCCCGACGCACCAGCCGCCACGGAACCGCAGTTCACCAGAATCGGAAAACTGACCGCCGCGAGCTGGAGCCAGGGCGACAAAGCCTACATCCTTGCCGGACCAGGCGACGAACAATTTGTCCGCGGGTATCTTGCTCCGCGTTGAGCGAAGCCTATGAACCGTAGCGTAGCGGTTCATGGGCAGAGGACACCTCCAAAATTCGGACCTGAATCGAGGCCATGAACCGGTCGGAATCCCCCTCAACCGCCCTCCGGGCACCTTCTCCCCCACTGGGGGAGAAGGACGGGATGAGGGGGTACGGTTCATGGAAAGCCTCCTTTCGCTTTTGTGCACGCATTGGGACCATGAACCGCTGCGCCTCGCAGAGGCGCGGTCCGGACCGCGGGTCTGCGACCCGCTCTGGCCAGGACAATTCTGTGTTGCACCTGCAACAAGCAACTGTCCCGGTGGAGACGCGGTTCATGGAAAGCCCCCTTTCGTTTTTCGCATGCATTGGGACCATGAATCGCCCCCTCACCCGACCTCCCGGCCACCCTCTCCCCCACTGGGGGAGAGGGACGGGGTGAGGGGGCGGTTCATGGAGAGCCTTCATTCGCTTTTGCGCATGCATTGGGACCATGAACCAGATTGGCACCCCTCTCCCTGCCCTCTCCCCGCAAGGCGGGGAGAGGGTGGCCGGCAGGCCGGGAGAGGGGAGGTTCACGGGCAGCTTCCACGACCTCACAATCGCGCATCCGAACCATGAACCTACCCCCTCACCCGCCTTCGGGCACCCTCTCCCCCCTCGGATGGGGAGAGGGCGGGGTGAGGGGCGGTTCGTGGGTAGGGCTGCCATTAGGCCGGCCCGAAAATCAGGAACGGCGACGCGCCGTCCCTCCCTTTTCGGAATGTGCCTTGCCGGATGCTCAGCCCGGAATTTTCATCGGTTCACGAGACGCGCGCGCAGCCTCGCCAAGGCTTTGGCGCGGTGGCTCAACTTGTTTTTCACCTCCTCGCCCAGCTCGGCGAACGATTCCTGATAACCGTCGGGAATAAACAGCGGATCGTAGCCAAAACCGCGCTGCCCTTGCGGAGCAAAGCCGATATGCCCTTCACATACGCCTTCGAACAATTCGGTTTGCAGCTCAAGTTCGTCAGCGTAACAAACGGGCGAGGAACCTCTTCGCGCCTCCGGCAAAACCGCCGTCAACGCGAGCACGCAGCGAAAGCGCGCCGTCCGTTTCTCCAACGGAACGTTCTTCAGCAAATGGAGTAGTTTGGCGTTGTTGGCGCGGTCCGGCGCGTTGCCGGCGCCGCGCGCGGACCGACTGTTTCCACCGCCCATGAACCTTCCCCTCTCCCGCCCTTCGGGCACCCTCTCTCCCTCGGAGGGGGAGAGGGATGGGTGAGGGGGTTGGCCGTCAGGTACAGAGGCGCAATGCGCGCAGAAAGTTTGGGGTGTTCTTTCCCCGATCGCCGCGAAACGAGCTGAATGGACGCCCGGCGCGCCATTGAGCGCATCGACCTCCAGCCCTGAATCGTCCGCCAGGACATAAAGTTCCGCGTTCCGCCTTCCGTGTTCCGCCTTGTGCTGCGCCAGCCAGCCGGCCAGTTCCACGGCTTTTTTCGTCGCGTTGCCCGCGAACGTGTCCGCGTCTTCGGTCGTTTCCGGCGCGCCCGGAAAATTGTCAAGGGTGAGATACTGAAAACGCTTGTCGAGGATGACGCGAATCTCCTGTATCTTGTGCGCATTTCTCGTGGCGACAAACAAAATGACCATGCGGCATTGTGAGCGCCGCTCAATCGGAGTCACGCCAATTTCATGACACCAGTACGACAACACGGAGATTTCGTTACCTTCCAAAGCTCACCCCCGTCGCAAGGCTGACAGGGTACGGCGCGTCACTCCGTGCGCGCCGCAGACTCGAATCCGTTCCCCGATCGGCGCGGAGTGACGCGCCCTACCTGACATCTATCGAAATTTCTTTGTCACGGTACTAGCTACTAGCCGGCGTTAACCTGCACCGCGATTGAGTAGAAGCCGGCATCCGAGGTGCGATCGACAAACAACGTCGCGACGGTATTATTGCCCGTCAGGACCATTGCGGTGGCCGCGCCCTCGATCGTCGTTGCGAATGGCACGACCACGCCCGCGTCGCCAAGAAGGGATTGGCGAAAGAGCACCTGGTATTTCACGCCGGTCCGGGTGGGAAATTGCAATTGAAAACGCGCTGCTGCCCCGCTCTGGACCAAGGTCTCGCTGA
>QHNT01000287.1 GCA_003218515.1 Verrucomicrobiota bacterium
ACCCTTCGGTGCCGACGAAAGACGTGGAACTCTCCACATCCGCCACCAGACCGATGTCCGCAATCTTGGGAATGCCGTTTACGAAAATAATGTTGGAGGGCTTGATATCCCGGTGGATGAGGCCGTGTTTGTGCAGGTGGCCCAGGCCGGCCGCCAGAGACAGGCCGAGTCTCAGACATTCCTCAAAAGGCAAGCGACCACGGCTAAGCATCTCCCTTTCGAGCGTCTTGGGCTCATAGGTGGCGGGATCAATTTTCTCGGCGGAAACCGCATCATCGCTCAGCTCCATGACGTAATAGAAGCAACCATCCTGGTCGTTCCGGCCTACTTGCAGAATATCGATCAGGTCGTCATGAGAGCGGGACACCGGCTCGAACTTCTTGATGCCGGTGAACTCCCGCTCGTACGGGCGTTCGTCCAAGAAGGTTTGTCGATAGATGATTTTGACCGCGCGATAAGTACCCATCACATTTCGCGCGAGCCATACCTCACCATAACTGCCGCTGCCGATGCACCGAAGCAACTCGTGATCGGGAATGTGCGGCGGCTGACCCCTGATCGTGCTCAGCAGGCCGGTGTCAGTTCGACGGGGTGTCAATGGCAGGCTTTCTGACATAATCCGTAACCTTCACGAAAGACTTCCACACTCGCCTTCTCCCGACTCGGCCGGTTCCAAAGTCAAACATTGCGCCTCTTCGGCAGACGCAGGGCGTGGGTTCATCGCGCCTGCGTCTTGCCCGGCGCCGGGGAACTGGCGTTACGATCCGGGGGGACATTGGCGGGTGCTTTCCAAAACGGGTCGAAATCCGCCGCCTGATGCGGTTTGCCCCCCCAAGTGCTTTTGACGGGTCTGTGCTGAATCAGGGAAGGGGCGTGGTAACAGATCGGCACGCCCAGCTCCGCGGCCAGGTGGGGCAGCTTGCGATCCACCGGGGCCTGGATCGTTCCCCAGTGCTGGAGCGCGTATCTCACCATTTCGATCGACAGGAGCAGCGCCTGACCGCCGTAAACCGCGTTCGGCTCCGCGATGAAAAAGTGATTCTCCACGTCGCACGCCAGGGGATTGACGTCAGGATTATATAAACTGCCAAAGGCCAGCGCCCGGCCGTTCAGGGGCCGCCAGTTTGCGAGGTTATGCCGGAAAAACCGGTTAAACTCCAGGTCGTCTTCGAGCAGCAATACGTAATCCGCTCCCGATCGGAGACCGTTCAACAATGCCTGATGATGCGTATGGGTGATTCGCAACACGCGATTCTTGTATCGCGAACAATCCAGCTGGAGGGAGACGCGTCCGGGGCCCCAGTCCGTCGCCGCCAGCTTTTTCAGGGTTCGCTCTCTTTGCTCCCGGCGCTCGGTACATGAAACCATCCACGCTTCGATTTTTATCTCGCCATCGATGGGCGTCGGAACTGTTCGCCGTTTTGGTACTGCAATGAGCCGGGACTTGAATCGGCTCATTCCGCCGTCCCAAGTCTCTCGCAACCGCCTGAGAAACGAGCGGCATTCCGCTTCGTGCCGGAAACCTTTGATCCGCCGGTTGGTCAAGAACAGATTCCATTTGTCCTGGTTGCGGTGCTGGAAGATGCGGCGGCCCCGGAAATCATATTGACACATGGCCCCGGCAAGCCGGTGGATCGGTCCAGGAGGCATCGCATAGGGTTGATTCAGCTTTCGGAATGCGAGATGGAACGTTTCCTTGTCTCCATGGACATGTTGGTAGAAGAAGTCCGAGTTCTCGTTATACCACATCGTCAAGCACAGGGGCCGCCAGCATTTCTCCTTATCGACCAGAATCTGTCCGGATTCAAAGGGAGACTCTTTGCGATAGGGAACCCCGCAAAACGCCCAGACCCGGCGCGGCGGCTCCGCGTGTTTGAAGTCCGGCCAGAAGACGGCGCCGGTTGCCTTGAACTGCGGCGTTTCGAACAGGAACTCCGGATCGACCACCGGAACGTTGTCGGCGTCGAGCAGCAACACCTCTTTGAAGCGGGAGTACAAAATGGCGTAGGGTTTGAGTTCCCATCCATTGAGAACCCGGACCGGATGCTTCTTTCGCACTTCCTCGCCATCAACGCACCGGACTCCGAAGGATTGGACCATCCGCCTCATGACCTGATCCAGTTCCCTCTCGCCGAGATGCCAGAGTTCAATCGGCAAGGCGCAACCCAGGCGTCTGAGCATGTTGATGCACACCCAAGCGTTGGTGAAGAACTTCACGCCGCCTCCGCAGATCACAATGCCGCGGCCGCGATACCTGCCTGGGTACGACGGGATATTGCGGATAAATCGTTCGGAAGCGGTCCTGACGCTGCGAACGGACAAAGGTGCGTTGTCGAAAGGGTTGACGCGGGTGGCTGTCACCCCCTTTTGTGCGGCTTTCGCCTGACGGGGGGAAAGAGATTGGATGGCGCCTCCGACAAAATACGCTTCGATCCGGCTGATGACTTCGGCTGGGGCGATCATGTCCATGCACTTCGGCAAATGGCCGGCCACGTTCAGACACAAATTCTCCGGCTCGTCCCGGGGATCGCCATCGCCGAGAGGATGCGTTCGGTCTCTCCAACAGCCGCCATTTTTGCAGCATGGCAACGCGCCGACCGTGTGGATGAACTGATGGTGCGGATAGGCCTCCCAATGAAGTGGCTCTCGCCCGCCAGCGACCACCACGCACGGGCGGTTTGGGGGAAGTCCTGGTTTGGTTTCAACGGCCGCGGCCAGGTGCATCAGACAGGTCACCGAACAAAGAACTCCCTGTGCATGGTACACCAGCCGCACCAACTCCCTGAGATCAGTCTTTCCCCGTAAATCAATCACTCCCTTCAGCCGAGGATGGTAGTGGCCTTCCTCGCCCACCTGCACAAACTGGCTCCTGCCGCGAAAATGGTCCACGACGGCCTGATAACGCTCGACATCCCACCATTTGATCGTCACGTCATACTTGCCGCCGGCCGAGACTATCCAGAATGGGGTGTCTTCTCCGGTCAGTTCATGCACCTGCGAAAACCACGATTTCTCCAGAAGCGAAATGTAAATGTCGCCTTTGAACGCAGTCGGTGTGATCCGGAGGCCAAGCCGATCGTTCAACCAATGAGTGAAACCGTGAATGTAATGATAAGGCGTTTGGTTGCATCGGTTGATCAACGGACACTCGCAATCAATCAACTCGACACGGGGATCTTTTTCGTCCAAGTCAGTCAAATACGGATTCTCCTCCCACAACTCAGATAAATTCAGTCGATGGATCCCGCGTTGGTCGGACGATGTTGCGCGTGGCAATGGAACGCAGGATTCCCATTTCTTCGACGGCTTAACAACAAACGCGGCGTCAATGTCATTGTACCGCCTTCCCTGCCACCCGCCTTTCAGACAGGCACAACCCTCTCCGAGCGGACTCCGTTCCGGACGTGGCAACGTCCCGCCAACTGAAAGAGGCGAATCCGGATTTAAGACTGGGTATTCAGGGTTTTTTGGACGGGCTGATTGTGCTGTCACCCGCGCCGCTGCTATCTTTTCCCACTCGGATGCTAATCCTGTCGCCGGGCTTCAGTTTATGCGTGTACAACTTCCTGTTCCCTTTGCGCACGGTGATATCGGCGGTCTGGCCATTATCCACTTCGATAATGAACGGTTTCGGGCTTGGTTTCGCCATAGTGGACCTTTCATTTGAGCTTTGTTAACCTGGCAACTTCAATACGCGCTCTCTGACTGCATCGTCCACGTCATCGCTCACGGACCGAAGTTTCTCTTTAAGCCGCCGGCACAGCTCAAGGACGATGGGATTCTGCCTTGCGTTTGTATCGGAGTCCTCGATGGCTTTCGCTATCCAGTCAATCTCGGCGCTGCTCATGACCGGATTATCCAGGAGCAACTCGCAGGCCTGCTCAAGCTCTGCCGCTCGTCCAAAAAAGCGACGCGCCAGCCTCTTCGCTTCGGTAAGGACATAATGAGGCCGAAGTTCCGGATCGTCCAATCCGGGCTTGATGGAATCCTTGAAATGATCGCCGCGAATGGCGACCGCAATCAGCGTCCGAGGGTCGGCACAAAGTTTCCGGGCGGTGTCCGCGCGGGAGGCAGGCGTGATCTTAACGCTGGTTTTTCCAACACAGCCGGTTCTCTTGCCCTCCCGATCGCGCCAGGAAACCTCGATGGCGACTACGTAATCCCCCTGGCTCGGAAACAAGGCGCCTCCACGGCCGCGCAGCAGGGTCATTGAGTCCAGCGCGCTTTTCCCTGGGGCCAGGCATCCGCCGGGCGCGCCATGCGAGTCCAAAGGATCCATGCATTTGAAAATGGACCGGAAGCCGCGCTCGACCTGGTCCGGACCTGTGACCTTGCCCCTCACGCACCCGGACTTCAAACTCAAGTCGCCGGGAAGATTGATCTTGGCGCAGGAGGTATTGGCGAGTCTATAATTAATTCTCACCGGAGCACCAAAAGGCACTTCCTTCAGTAGGGGAAAAACTTCGAGGCGCAGCGCGTCGGCTTCCACAAGCCCGTCGCCCGCGCTGATCGGCGCGTCGCTGTACGGGAAGCTCGCTTCATCGAAAGGCATGCCCCCGGGGCGCACCCAGATGTCCGGCATATGGCGCAACCGCTTTGCGTCTGCTTCTGTGAATGAAAAAAGGATTCTTTCCGGAACCGTTTTTCCTGGTTCGGCGGCGCTGTCCTCATCGAGCACCGTGGTTTCCGTCATAATGCGCCTCGCGTTATTCTGGTGGTCGTGGAGCAGTCCCATGGCATGGCCAATCTCGTGAAGGGCTGTCCGGAAATACGGGATCAACGCCTCCCCGCAGCGTTTTCCTCGGGCGGTTCCCCATTTGGGAGTGTCTGGATACTCGATGTGCGAGGAGACGGCGGCAGCTTCCCGAGGGAGTTCGTTGAATTGAAAGTCTGTGTTGACATCGTCGAACATCAATCCATAGTTGCCGACGATCTTTGGGACACATAACAGGTGATAGCACCAGTCAGTTTTCGTCTCGTTCTCACTGCGAAGGTCCAACAATTTCTTGTGTAACTCGCCGGCATCCCACTCTTCGCCGACTCCTTCCTGCCTGAATTCCGTTATTTCTCCAGGGGCGGGCAGTTTAATGTTCCACCCTACTTCATTGAAAACCGTCTGCCAGGTCGCCAGCGTGTCGTTCAACCCGTTGTTCCAAGGCACCTCCGACTTCTGCGTCCCCCCGCCCTCGGTCAAAATCACGCGGGCTATCTTTAGCCGCGCGCGCCGCAGATGCTCCTCCACCCATCCCATGGTAAGCTTTCCGGTCGGTTGTTTGTTTGCATCCGTCACCGACCCGCTGAGGTAAAGTGGCGCCTCGGGCGCAGCGGGGAAATCTTCTCCTTGAGGAGGTCGGTCGAGGCTAAGCCTGGCAGTGTACGGCCCGGTCTTCACCCACTTGAAGTCGCTTGGATTCGGGCTGGTTCGCTTGAATTCCCAGAGAAACAATTCGAACTTAAGTTCGCTCTCAATGGTTGCAGGTGGAGTCTCGTTCGTCCTGATGTAAAAGCGGTAATCGTCCAGGGGAAAAATGGGAATCCCTTCGGCGGGATCAGGCTTTTTCCCGCTCACCGGACGGTCGTACAGGTCCCCGCTGATAACGGCTTGCCCCTTCTTGATTTGCACGCGCACAGTTCCGTCGTAATGGCGCCTCTGAGAGCCAGAACCCGTGGTGTAACAGGCCAGATAACAACCTTGAACTAAGGGTCTCTCAACCATAACGAAGGTACCGTATAGGGTCCCGGTCTCGCTCTTATAGCCCGTTCACGAAGGGAACCCCTGAAAGCAAACCTCACAGAACGACACACACCTGCTATCGACCTGAACGTCGGCAGGTGAGGGATTTTAGTGAGTGCCTTCATTACGCTCCTTATCTCGCCTGTTGTCAATGCAGTTTTCTTCCCTGGTTTTCGTTCCGAGCAATGCCGTTACTGGACTTCGAACGTGGAGTGAAGCATGGCGCAGACTTGGGTCAGTCAACGGCCGTTCAAAGCATCTGGCGTTCGAGTTGCTTGATTTCCTTTTTCACCATGGCCGAAACCCGATGCTTGGCCAAATAGACCCGCCCGATATTCACACCCAGCGTGCGCGCGACTTTCTGCACCGGCCATTGCTTGATGACGTAGAGATCAAAGATCTGATAGTGCTTCGCCTTGACCTTCGTTTTAACCCGTTCAATCGCGGCTTCAAAAATGTGCTTCGCCCATTCCGCGTCCCAGATGGCGTCCAGATCGAGGCCCGCCGGGTCCGGGATTCGCTCGATGGTGGACGTTCGCGTGTCTTTTTCACGGCGGCGGCCGCCACCTGCGGCGGCTCCCGGCAACCGTTTTCGGAACTGATCGGAAATTCGCCACTGGGCCGTGTGCAGAAGCCAGCTTTTGAACGAGCCGATTTCGGGGTCGTACTCAAATCCGCCCATTTTTTTGGCCACCGCGATGACCGTCTCCTGTACTACTTCCTCCGCTTCGGCGTCGGTGAGTCCGGCCTTGAGGGCCACTCCGTAAATCAGTTTCCAATAGGTATCGAAGAAGTCTCTCCAGCTTTCCTGGTCGTCCCAGTTCTTCAGGCGGTCGAGCAGGCTTCGACGCGTCGGGATCAGGTTCTCTGGATTTCGTGCCATCGGGTATGAAGTCATTCTACCGCATTCTCTCTTTCAAAGCCAATGCGATCTGGCGGGTGCTCGGGCAGGTTCAAATCCCGGCCTCTCGAACGCCCTCTCCATTCGATAGGCCGTGAGAGCCCGGCCGAATAATTTGAAAGATTTGCCCCTTTGGGCCGTATTGCTGGTCAAAGGCGTGAATCGGGCAACGCGCACGGAAGAAACAGGAACGAAACCGCCTTTGTCGGAGAACAAATATATGCATGCAATCGAAATCACTCCTGAAGGACTCGCGCGGCCTCAAATGGGTCCGCGTGCCGGGCTGAGCGAAGGGCACGTTGTCCGGGGCCCAACCCGACCGGACACCAGCGCGCCAACACGCGCCACGGCTCTGCGGACGCCCTCTTGCCCGCGGGAGCGACGGCTGGGCCTGGCCCGGAACAGGGCCAAAACGATGGATGCGGCCGAGCAGTGGGTTTACGCGGTGCTGTGGCTGTGCTGCTTCTTTTCCCTGGTTTACTGCTTCGCCGCGTTGTTCTGAATTTGGATTTCCCTTCCCCATGCGCTGGCACCTCACGACGCGCTCCCCTGCGATCCGGGTAGCCTGTGTAAGATAAAAATTTGCAACTCCACCGGTGTTATGGGTGTAGTGTTTCAGGGCCCGGATGGCGTTCGACGTTCAGGCTTTGAGACAAAAACAACCGAAGAAAAATATGAAAACAAACAAGGTTATTGCTGGTTTGCTGTCATGCGTCAGTTTGCTTTCTGCGGCATGGGTGCTCGCGGCAAACGACGTTGAAGACAAGCTCACTAAGTCTTTTGAAGCGAAGCCCGGAGGCATACTCGTCGTCGAGGCGGACCGCGGTTCGATAGAAGTCAAATCGGCTGATGCCAATCAGGTCGAAATCGAGGTGTTCCGCAAGGTGAGTCGCGAAAGCCAGGCGAAAGCTGAGGAGATTCTGAAAAATCACGAAGTCAAATTTTCCCTGAACGGGAACAAGGTCCAGGTCCACGCAGAGTTCAAGCGGGGTTTGACCGGCGGCGGCTGGTGGGACAAGGGCCGCAATCTGCAGGTGCGTTACCAGATATTGGTGCCAAATCAGTTCAACGTGAACCTCAAGACCGCGGGCGGCAGTATCAAGGTCGCTGATTTGATCGGCGAGGCGCGCGGCCAGACTGCGGGCGGAAGTTTGAGTTTTGGGCAAATGGACGGGCCGATTTACGGGCGAACCTCAGGCGGCGGCATCAGCGTGGCGGGATGCAAAGGCGGCGTGGACCTGGAGACCTCCGGCGGCAGCATCCACCTCGGCGAAGTGCAAGGCGACACGACCGCGCGCACCTCGGGCGGTTCAATCAGCCTTAAAAAAATGAACGGCAAGACCGCTGTGAGCACTTCCGGTGGCGGTATCGAAGCAGCCGACGTGAGAGGGTCCATTGATGCTTCGACCGCGGGCGGCTCCATCACCGCGAATATTTCGGAGCAGCCAACCGGCGATTGCCGATTGCACACGTCCGGCGGCAGCATCAAGGTATCTTTGGCGGAGAAGGTCGCTGTTGACGTGGACGCCAAAACCAGCGGTGGCCGGGTCGTGATCGAGGTGCCGGTAGCCGCCGTCGTGCAAGGCGAACACAAACCCAACGTTCTCCGAGGAAAAATCAACGGTGGTGGACCGGCTTTGTCTCTCGAAACGAGCGGCGGGAGCATTTACTTGCAAAAGAGGTGACGCGCCAGGGGCGACACTCCACTCGGTTCCCCAATTTCTCACGCCAGCCGATTCACCCGGCTTTCGTCAGCAGGCTTCTGTTCCTTTTGGAAACTGCTCACGAGACACCATGAACCGGCGAGGGACAGGAGCGCGGACAGCCTTGTCCACGAGTTCCTTGGACTTGAGCGCGCGGACATGGTTGTCCGCGCTCCGATGGGCGGTTCATGGAAGGAGGAACCTCCAAAATTTGGACGCGAATCGGGGGCCATGAACCCACCCTGAACCCCTCCGGAGGAGGGAGTCATGTTGACGCTTGTCGAGTTCCCCTCGTGAGAGGGGTCAGGGGTGGGTCGGCTCATGGAGAGCCTCCGCGACCTCACTTTCGCGCATTCGAAACCATGAACCGGTCACGACGAACTTTTGTTGCATATGCAACAAAAGATTGCACCGGTTGAGACGCCGGCTGACCTGGAGCGAATTTTCCGATTTCCTGGCCTGCGTTCGTGTTGAGCTTTCACACAGATGAAACTTTACATTTGAGACCAAATCTGATATGCAACCTGACGCGTGAGGGGGACGGTTTCGATAGACGTATGAAATTTGAAATTATAGGGGAGACTCTGAGCATCGTTGGCGTCAGGGAACTTGGGGCGGACAATTCCCAGGCCTTTCGCGAACAGGTGCGCGCCGCTTTGCCAGAACGGTTGAAGAACATTGAAATCGACCTCTCACAAACCCGTTTTCTGGACAGTTGCGGTTTGGGCGCGCTGATTTCACTGCGCAAGACCGCCAACAGCCGCAACGGCAAGGTTCGCTTGTTGAACCCGACCCCGCGCGTGCAGCTTCTGTTCGACGTGACGCGGATGCACAAAATCTTCGAGATAGTAAACCACCGGCAGTCGTAGCAGGCAAAAGCACACGAGGCTCCGCCTCAGAAATAACTTGGTGCCTTCCTACGTTGGTGCTTAATTCCCGACGGTGAAACGCTGGTGTTACTGGCCTCATTTCCTCGCTCTCTTCCCGGTGCCGCTTTTTGGCGCGGATATTCTTCCCCCGGGGCATCGGCCGACTCCACCGGGTGTTCATGCGTTGACCGGCGGCAAAGTCGTCGTCAAGCCAGACGAAGTCATTGACGGCGCGACCATCGTCATCCGCGACGGTTTCATTCAGGCGATTGGCAAGGACGTGACGCCACCCGCCGACGCGCGGGTGTGGGAGATGAAAGGCACGACGATTTACGCCGGATTCATTGAGCTCTGCCTGACACTCAACTCGACTAATCGGCCAGTCAACAGCGCGAGAATCGAATTTGAATCCACCGCGAAAGCGGGCGGAATTAATTTCTTCGGCGTGCCCGGCCGCGAACGCGGACCCGGCCGGACCGGCCCCGGCTATGAAGCGGCGCAAGTCACGCCCGAAGCGCGAATGGCGCGAAGCTTTGCGCCCGACAAACAGGCGTTGGACGCGATCCGCCAGTTGGGTTTCACGGCCGGCAACGTGGTCCCGGAAAGAGGCGTTCTGCGCGGCACGAGTGCGTTGGTCGCGTTGTCGGACGTTAACCCTGACGACGCCATCATCAACGCGGATACGTTCCAACACATCGCGTTCGACACGACGGGTGGGAAGGAGGATGAGTACCCAAAATCGCTCATGGGCGTCATCGCTCTCATCCGCCAGACTTTCTTCGACGCCGAACATTACGCCCTGG
Source organism: Verrucomicrobiota bacterium (assembly GCA_003218515.1). Classification (GTDB taxonomy): domain Bacteria; phylum Verrucomicrobiota; class Verrucomicrobiia; order Limisphaerales; family AV2; genus AV2. The sequence continues at coordinate 10,011 of QHNT01000287.1, forward strand.
CCCACGATGATTTCCGCCGGCATCCGCAGGGGCGCAAGCGGCCGGAGTTCAATCCAGCGCTCGAAGCGCTCGCGCCCGCTGTCGCCAGGAAAATGCCGGTGGTGTTTGAGCCCGGCAGCGCGTTGATGCTGGATCGCGCCACAGGAACAAGACTGGGAACAGGTCTCGCTCGACCAGCTCCGCACCTGGGACTGGGCGCCGGAAAACGCCGCGTTGCTGCGCCAACAGGGACTGGAGATTGCGCTGACGACTTACGGGCTGAGTGACAAAAAGGATTTCCGCAAAAATCTGCGCCTCGCCCTGGACCGCGGCTTGACGGAGAAGGACGCCCTCGCGGCGCTCACGACGATTCCCGCGCGATGGTGCGGCGTGGCCGACCGACTTGGCACGATCGAGGTTGGAAAAGTCGCGAACCTTACCGTGGTTCAAGGCAGCGGCTATTTCGATCCGGAAAACAACGTGCGCGACGTGTGGATCGATGGCCGCGTGTATTCCGTGAATCGGGCCGAAGCGAAGCCGGCTGAGAAGAAAGATTTGCCAAAGTCGGAGCCCGACCAGGAGAAGCGCGGAAAATCCGGCGAAGAGCGAAAGAAGGCACAGGACGAATTGCGTGAACTGCGGAAGAAACGCATCGCGCACCCACCGCTCGAAGAGCGCGGACCGCTCGCGGACTTCCCGGCCATCCTCGTGCGCGGTGCCACCATTTGGACCTGCGGGCCGCCGGGGATTTTGACGAATGCGGAATTACTTGTTGTGGACGGCAAGATCGCTGCCGTTGGACGCGATTTGCTCAAAGACAAAGAACTTGGCGGCAAGGCCGCGTACAAAGTGGAGGCGACCGGCCTGCACGTCACGCCGGGACTGGTTGATTGCCATAATCACAGCATGGTTCTGGGCGCAGTGAACGAGGGCACACTGCCTTCGACCGCGATGGTGCGCATCGGCGACGTGGTCAACTCCGAGTCGGTGAACGTCCACAGGCAGCTCGCCGGCGGCTTGACCACGCTGAATCTGCTGCACGGCTCGGCCAATCCGATCGGCGGGCAGAACGCCATCCTGAAACTGCGCGACGGCGCGACCCCGGAAGGAATGAAGTTCGCCAACGCGCTGCCAGGCATTAAGTTCGCCCTGGGAGAAAACGTGAAGCAATCCAACACGAGCCGAACCAATCGCTTTCCACAGACGCGCATGGGCGTTCACACCTTTTTCGCGAACCGCTTCACCGCCGCGCAGCAGTATTTGAACGAATGGGCAGATTACCGGAACGCGACGAACAAGGTGGCACAGGCCTCGAGCCTGTCTGCAGGTCAGACCGGCCAGATGCCTGTCCCGCCGCGACGCAATCTCGAATTGGAAGCCATCGGCGAGATTCTTCAAGGCAAACGCTGGGTTCATTGCCACTCCTATCGCCAGGACGAAATCCTTTCCTTCCTCCGCACGATGGACAGTTTTGGGGTCAAGGTCGGCACTTTGCAGCACGTGCTCGAAGGCTATAAGGTCGCCGACGAAATCGCGAAACACGGCGCGGGCGCGTCCACTTTTTCGGACTGGTGGGCTTACAAGTTCGAGGTTTACGACGCGATTCCCTACAACGGCAGCCTCATGCGCGAGCGCGGCGTGATCGTCTCCTTCAACTCCGATTCCTCCGATCTTTCGCGCCGGCTCTACCTCGAAGCGGCCAAGGCCGTGAAATACGGCGGCACCCCGGAAGAGGAGGCGTTGAAGTTCGTCACGCTCAATCCCGCAAAACAACTGCGCATCGACCAATGGGTCGGCTCGCTGGAAGCGGGCAAGGACGGCGACTTCGTGATCTGGTCGAAATCGCCGCTCGATTCCACCACCGTCTGTCTGCAAAGCTGGATTGAGGGGAAGAAGTATTTCGACCGCGACCATGAAGCCGGGCGCTCCGAGGCGTTGGAAAAAGAGCGGGCCGCCCTGCTCGAAAAAGCCAAGAGACTCCAATCGGGCAGCGTTCTGTCCGACGGCGGCGAGAAGGAAAAAGACAAATTTTTCGAACTGCCGTTGGAGCATCGGTATGACAATCAGGACCGGAATTGTCTGGAGGAAGAGGAGTAGCGCGATGCGATTCGAAGCCTCCAGAGAGTGGGACGGGCATCTTGCCTGTTCGGAGCTGACAGGCTGGAAGCCTGTCCCACTCTGCGGTCCGTGCCGCGGTTCATGGTCCCGATGCGCGATTCTGAATTCGCGGAGGCTGCCCATGAACCACCGCTCTTTGGCGATCCAGAAATCGTCGGGACTCCCTCTCACCAGCTCTTTGGACACCCTCTCCCCCGCGGAGGGGGAGAGGGATGGGGTGAGGGGGCCGCTGGGAAGTTCAAGGGCGCCATGCGCGATAAAAGCTCGGTGTGGTCTTCCCACGAACCCGGAGGAACATTCAACATCGAACAGCCAACGCCGAACATCGAATGGCAGCGCGAATCCTCGTTCACTTCGGCGTTCGGTGTTCGATGTTGGACGTTCGATGTTTTCCCTCGGTTCAGGGGTATCAACGCGCGAATTTTCATTTCCGGGAAATCTCTCGGTTTGCTCTGCTGTCGTTCGCATTTTGGCGCTTGGCTTCTGCTTGTCCATCGCTGTTCCGGCACTTACCCAAACTGTTTTACTGACCGGCGCGACCGTGCACACGGTGTCCGGCTCGACGCTTGCGCCGGGCCAAGTGTTGATCAAGGACGGCAAAATCGCCGCCGTCGAGAAAGTCATCAAAGCCAAAGCAGACAGAGTAACGAAGCTCGACGGCCAGCACCTTTATCCCGGTCTCATCGCCGCTTCCACTTCACTCGGCCTCGTCGAAATCAACGGCGTCCGCGCCACGCGCGACGCCAGCGAGGTCGGCGAATACACGCCCGATGTCGAGTCCTGGGTCGCGGTCAACCCCGATTCCGAATTGATTCCGGTGGCGCGCGCCAATGGCATAACGCATTTCCTGCCCGTGCCGAGCGGCGGCATCGTCGCCGGCCAGTCCGGCCTCATGGCCGTGGACGGCTGGACGACCGAGGACATGACGGTCAAAAGGCCGGTCGCCCTGCACGTCTTCTGGCCGGGCATGGAACTCAACACGACGCCGAGAGAAGAATTCAAGGACAAGTCGAAGTGGAAATCACTCGCAGACCAGGCGAAGGAACGGCGCGAAAAGGTCCGGGCACTCGAGGATTTTTTCGAAGAAGCCCGCGCTTATGCCAGGGCCCGCGAGGCCGGCGGCAAAAACGGCCTGCCGGCGGAGAACCTCGTGCCCGCGTGGGAAGCCTTGCTACCCTACGTGCGCGGCGATTTGCCGCTCATGGTCCACGCTGATGACGAGCGCCAGATCAAAGCCGCCGTGCAATGGGCTGCGACCAACTCCTACAAGATCATTGTCACTGGAGGGCGTGACGCGTGGAAGCTTGCCGGCCTGCTCGCGACGAACCAGGTGCCGGTCATCTTCGAGCGCATCTACAATCAGGCCAGCGCGCTTTCGTCCACACCCGCGCGCGACACGTATCGTTACGACGTTTATTTCACGGCGCCGGAAACGCTGCACCAGGCCGGTGTGAAAGTGATTTTGAGCGAGGGCCTCGACGGCCAGGCGGCGGCCACCCTCCGCAACCTGCCTTATTCCGCGGCGCAAGCGGTCGCCTTTGGCCTGCCCGAAGACGAGGCGCTCAAAAGCATCACGCTTTACCCCGCGCAGGTCCTCGGCGTGGCCGACCGGCTCGGTTCCATCGAAGCCGGCAAGGAGGCGACGTTGTTCGCCGCCGACGGCGACATCCTCGACCTCCGCAGCCACGTGAAACGGATGTGGATTGCGGGCCGGGAAGTCAACCTCGAAAACCGCCACACGCGGCTTTACGAGAAATACAGAGCGAGGCCGCGGGCGAAGTGACCGCACGATTTGTCCAAAGGCAAATAAGGGCATCTTGATCGGCGCCACAAATCTGGTAGTGCCTCCAGGTAGGGACTGTATCCTGTGGGTCCCGGGTATCTATTGCGCCGATCCGAAGAAGTATTAGTCGCAAGCAGTCGCGTGCGACATGGGGCGCACTCGACACCACCATGTCGCTGGTCGATTCCCTCTCCCCACGACGGAGGAGTGGGGAGAGAGTTAGGGAGAGGGGATTCCAATTAGCAGCGCCAATTCGATGGAAGGTACCCCTCTCCCCAGCCCTCTCCCCGCTCGTGCCTCGCAGGGAGAGGGAGCGGTGGCTTCCGCGATGGTCGTGGTATTCAGAAGCGCCCCGTGCCAAGCCCGCAGTAGTTTTAGGTTGAGAAGCGTTCCGTATCCTTGGAAACTACCGTCCATGACACGCGAGAAATCCTTCTTCGGGTTGCTCGGCCGCGCATTTTTTTTGCACAGCCGCAAAAGAACGCAAAGATCCCTCTGGGCCTTGTCTGGTCGCTTTCTTTGCGCTCTCTGCGTTCTTTTGCGGCCAATCCTTCGGTTTCGGCTCCGCCGGCCCCGGTTATTCGCAGCCGCCGCAGTTGTGCTTTCGCAATCCCTCTGCGCACAAACGCCGCGGCTCGAAGTCATTCACGCGATGCTCCAGCGCCCGCACGATCCCTGGCCGCGGGGCAAAGGCCACGTCGTGCTCGCGGTGCCCGGCTGTGCCGAAGCGAGCAAAGGTTATCAGGAGCCGGGCGGCAGTTTCAGTCCGAGTTTCGGCAGCTTCGGTGTTTCCATCTGGGTCACCGACACCGCCGGAAAAATCGTCGCGACCAGCGACGACCTCCCGTTCGACGAAATCCAACAGCAACTTGTCTGGCTGAGGGACCGCAAGCTGCCGGCCATTGAAACCGAAACGCCTTTTTATCACGCGCGCTGGTCGTTCGTTGGCGAGAGCCGCTGGCAACTTGACCTCAGCCTGTTGACCGAGAGCGACAAGAAGGTTTGTGTCGTCATCCGCAGCGTCGGGCCAGCCGGCGGACCAGTTCAGTTGCTCGATTGGGACACAAAACAACTCCGCATCAACGAGCGTTGGTCCATCAGACCG
>QHNT01000153.1 GCA_003218515.1 Verrucomicrobiota bacterium
CCTGGACCTCGTCGTACTTGCGGCCCATGAACCGCTTGATGGAGTAAATCGTATTGCGGGGATTGGTCACCGCTTGGCGCTTGGCCGCCTCGCCGACCAGCCGTTCGCCACTCTTGGTGAAAGCGACGACAGAAGGTGTGGTGCGCTTGCCTTCCGAGTTTTCGAGAACGACTGGCTCTCCGCCCTCCATGATGGCCATACACGAGTTCGTCGTTCCCAAATCAATTCCCAAAACTTTAGCCATAAAAAACCTCGTTCTAAATGAGTTGACGCCATAGCAGCAGCGATGGTGCCAATGGCCTGGTCCTTGTATTAACAAATTGGCAAAGAGCAAATTGCGATGAAAACACCCGTCAAGCCCAAGGCTCAGACGGTGCGCCACATGGGCCACACTGTCACAGCGTTTTATGATTTGACACAGCTAGGGTGGCGCAAGTTAGGAGTGTGCCGAGCGCAGTCTTTCGCAGACGTACCGTGCGCTTCCGTCCGGATGAAAAAAGCGTGCCCGGTTCGGTGAGTTCATTTAGAGTCGCAGAAAATGGATTCCCGAATTTGAACGCTGCATCGGCAGGAGCGTTCCACAGAACAAAGCAACAACAAAACCAGAACCGATTATGGAAAAAATTGGATTCGTTGGAGTCGGCCGGATGGGCGCGAACATGGCGCGACGTCTGAGAGAGGTTGGTTATCCGGTGGTCGCAGTTTACGATGTGTACCGCGAGGCGGCCCAGTCGCTCGCACAGGAGTCTGGCTGCGAAGCCTGCTCGACGCTCGCACGGGTGACGGCGTTGTCGGATGTCGTCATCACGGTTGTCACCGACGACACCGCGATGCGGAGAATTTACGCGGACAAAAAGGACAACCTGTTGAGAAACGCGGCAGGGAAAGTCTTCATCAATTGCGCGACCATCACACCCAAAGTTCACGTTGAAGTTGAGAAGCTGGCGAAGAAGGCCGGCGCTGAATCACTCGAAGCCTGCATGGCCTCGAGCATCACGCAAGCGCGGCAAGGCACACTTTACTTGATGTGCGGCGGCGCGGAGAGCACGTTTGAGAGGGTGAAATCGATTCTGACGAAGCTGAGCAATGAAGGCCAGCTTCTTCGTTACCTCGGTCCGGCCGGCAAAGCGGCGCAAGTCAAAGCGCTGGTCAACATGGTCATGAACATCAACACGGCTGGCCTGGCGGAAGGCCTTGGCCTCGGCGCGGCGCTTGGCCTTGACCTCAAGGTGCTCATGGAGGTTTTCTCGCAGACCGGGGCGGCTTCGCGCGTGCTCCAGACCGACGGCGAGGACATGCAGAACCGCGAGCATTCCTGCTTTTTCTCCGCCGCCCACGCAGCCAAGGATTCGGGTATCGCGCTGAGCTTGGCGAAAGAGAAGAAGCTCGACCTGCCGCTGGCGGCAGCCACGTTCAAACAGTATTCGAAGATGGTGAAAATTGGCCTCGGCGAACTCGACAAATCGGGCGTCGCGGAACTGACCTTCAAAGGCCGCGGCGGGAAAGGACGGAAGAAGTAGTAAAGTCTGAACTCAATGTCGTCCCACAAAATCCAAAAGGACTGGAAAGAGCGTTTGAAAGCCGCCGTGCCGTTCGGTTTGGGGCAGGTGAAGCCGAAACATTTCCGGGATATGGCCGAAGTGGCGTGGAAAAACCGAGACAATCTCGGTTACGCCTGGAAAGTTTTGAGCTGGGGAGTTTGTGATGGGTGCGCTCTCGGCGTCGCCGGTTTCCATGACTGGACCGTCAAAGGCGTTCACCTCTGTATGACGCGGTTGAATCTGCTCCGGCTGAATACGATGCCGGAGCTGGACTTGCGGTCGCTGGCGGACGTTTCCAGATTGGTATCGCTGGACAACGCGCAGTTGCGCGAGTCAGGGCGCTTACCGTATCCGATGCTGCGCGAAAAGGGCGCAAAGGGTTTCCGTCGCATCCCGTGGGATGAAGCATATCAACGCATCGCCAAAAAAATCCGGGCCACTGATCCCAAGCGTTGGGCGATGTTCGTCACTTCACGGGGCGTGACGAACGAGGTTTATTACATGGCGCAGAAAGCCGCGCGTTTCCTCGGCACCAACAACGTTGATAACGCCGCCCGCCTTTGCCACGCGCCGAGCACCGCCGCGATGAAACATGCCGTCGGGGTCGCCGCGACCACCTGCAGTTACAAGGATTGGTGGGGCACGGATCTGATTGTTTTCTTCGGCGCAAACCCGGCGAACGACCAGCCGGTCACAACGAAGTATCTGCATCAAGCGAAAAAGCTCGGGACCAAAGTCGCGCTCGTGAACCCCTATCTTGAACCAGGCATGAAGCGCTATTGGGTGCCGTCCACGTTGAGCAGCGCGCTATTCGGCACGGACATCGCGGATTACTGGTTCCCCGTTTCGCAAGGCGGCGACATCGCCTTCCTTTACGGCGTTTTGAAGATTCTCATCACGAACGGGTGGGTTGACGAAAACTTTATTGGCAGTCATACCGTCGGCCTGGACGAACTCAAATCTCAAATTTCAAATCTGAAATTCGCGGAACTGGAGGCGCGATGCGGCCTCGACCGCGCGGCCATGCAGGAATTCGCCGAACTGATTCGCGACGCCAAAACCGCCGTGCTCGTGTGGAGCATGGGCATCACGCAACATGCTTTTGGCGGGGACACGGTGCAAATGATTCTGAATCTCGGCCTCACTAAAGGCTATGTCGGCCGCGATAAGTGCGGTCTGATGCCGATTCGTGGGCACTCCTCCGTGCAGGGCGGCGCCGAGATGGGCGCTTACGCGACGGTTTTCCCCGCCGGCAAACCGATCAACGCACAAAACGCCGCCGCGCTCTCCACCCTCTACGGGTTTCCCGTACCAGACTGGGTGGGCCTCACCGCGCCGCACATGATCGACGCGTGCGCGCGCGGCGAACTCGATCTGCTCTACTGTCTTGGGGGAAACTTTCTCCGCACGTTGCCGGAGCCGGATTACGTCCGCCAGGCGCTGGCCAGGGTGCCGATGCGCGTGCATCAGGACATCATCCTTACGGATCAGATGTTCATCGAGCCGATTGAGGAGGTGATCCTGCTTCCGGCCAAGACGCGCTATGAACAGGACGACGGCGGCACCGAGACGAGCACCGAGCGCCGCGTCATGTTCAGCCCCGAAATTCCCCGCCACATCGGCGAAACGAAAGCGGAGTGGAAAATTCTGCGTGAACTTGCTGCCGCCGTTTATCCCGAACGCGCGCATTTGCTCGGCTGCGAGACCGGCTGGAAAATGCGCGAAGAAATTGCCCGTGTGATTCCATCCTACGACGGCATTCAAAGCCTGCACGACACCGGTGACGCCTTTCAATACGGCGGCCCGCATCTGTGTGCGAACTGGAAATTTCCCACGCCTGACGGCAAAGCCCATTTCCGCACCGTGCCGTTACCCAACCCTATGCCCTCGCCGGAAGGGGAGCGAGGGCCGGGTTCAGGGGATGGAGCCACGCCTTGGCAGCGCGAATTTTCCGTTTCCACCCGTCGCGGCAAACAATTCAACACGCTCGTTTATGCCGAGATTGACCCGCTCAACGGGGCACCGCGCGACGCTGTGCTGATGAATCCCGAAGACGCCGCGAGCCTTCACGTCATCCCCAATGATCGTGTGATTTTGAAGAACGACCTGGGCAGTTTCTCGGGCCGCGTCTTTCTTGCGCAGATTGCTCGCGGCAACCTGCAAATTCATTGGCCCGAAGGCAACGTCATCATCCGCCGCGGCGTGACCGATCCAGGCGGCGGTGTGCCGGATTACTACGCGCGAGTGAGCGTGGAGAAGCTGGCGGAGAGTTAGAAGGCGAAGATGAATCCAATCTTTGGCGCTTTGCTTCTCCTCCGGCCTCCGAGCATGGCGATTTGGGCACATTTGTTCTCTACGATGCAGCGAGGAAGGTTAAGCTCCGCCCACTAACATTGCTTGACGATAGAGATCCAACAGATCGTGAGCTGGAAATCCGGCGCCCGGCCGGCGCGGCGTCGCGACGCGTTGGCGGTGGAAGAGCCGCTGGAAATCCGCGTGCGCGGGCGCAGCGTCGCTGTAACGATGCGGACACCGGGGCGTGACGATGAACTTGCCGCCGGGTTTTTGTTGTCGGAAGGACTGATTCGACAGCGGAGTGATGTCGTCGAAATCGCGCATTGCCGACGTGGCGAAACGGCGAATTACCAGAACACGCTTAACGTTTTTCTTTCGCCGGCAGTGGACGTGAACTTTGAGCAACTCACGCGACACGTTTTTGCATCGTCGAGCTGCGGCTTGTGCGGCAAGGCGTCGATTGAAGCCGTGCACCGGCATTTTCCGCCGGTGGAACCGCAAGCCGCCGTTTCAGCGCGGGCGTTGATCGCTTTGCCAAAGCGGCTGCGCTCAGCTCAGAAAACGTTCGAGCAAACCGGCGGTTTGCACGCGGCGGGGATTTTTGACGAGGACGGCAAGCTGGTCGTCTTGCGTGAAGATGTCGGACGGCACAACGCGGTGGACAAGGTCGTCGGCCACGGATTTCTGCGGAACCACCTGCCGTTTGACCGGCAGGTGCTGATGGTGAGCGGGCGGGCGTCGTTTGAAATCATGCAAAAGGCGTTGGCGGCCCGGATTCCGATTGTCTGCGCAGTCTCGGCGCCGTCGAGTCTGGCGGTCGAATTCGCGCGCGCGAGCGGGCAGATACTGGTTGGTTTTTTGCGCGGTGCATCGTTCAATGTTTATTCGCATCCGGAGCGCGTTTTGAATCGAGAAGCGAAGAAGCGAAGGAAAATAAGTTGAACGTAGAGATTGCTTACGGTTGCGCCGAGGGTTGATGGAGTCAGGGCGCAAGAAGCAGTAGATTGCCCAATGGCCGGAAAATTCACCGGGTGGTTCTTCGAGGAAGGCGAGGCAGCGGGAGCAGTAAAAATGTGGTTGCCAAATGGCGGATTCGGCGTCGGTGACAGGGCGGATGCGGCGATGAACACTGCCGGAAATGGATCGAGCCAAACAGGCCTGCTTTATCGGAGCGAGCTGGAATCAACCGACATGGTAATAATCTTTGTTGCGAACCTGCCGCCTTGGACTATGTTGCGGGCATGGACTGGCAGCAGGCCGTCTCGCTCTTGATTGTCGCCGCGACCGCCGGGGTTTTCCTCTGGACACGGTTTCGCCGTCGCCAGTTCAGATTTGAACGGGATACTCATTGCGGCTGCTCTTCGCCCGGTCAGTCCGCTCCTCAACGCTCGATCGTTTTCCATGCGCGCAAGGGCGAGCGCCCGCAAATCATCCTCAAATCCCAATGAGCTGCACCTTGCGTAACTTCGATTGTTGATATATTTTTCCCCTGATCATGGCCCTGAATAAAGCTTCTACATCCTTACATTACGTCAAGCGACCGCAAAGCAGCAGTCTGGATTCCTCCGAGACCTTCTGGGTCCCCAACACCGACGTTTACGTGACCGAGGGCGGTCTGGTGATCAAAGTTGAGCTGGCCGGCATGCGGAAAGAGGATTTGGAGCTGACGGTTGAGAGCAACCGGTTGAAAATCAGCGGGCATCGTCCGGATGGTTGTCGCGCTCCCAAATGCACGTTTCTGGTCATGGAAATAAATTACGGCGCGTTTGAGAGTGTCATTGAGCTGCCGTCGGGCTACGATTTAAGCCAGGCCAAGGCCGCCTATCAAAATGGTTTTCTCCGCATCGACGTGCCTGAACTGGCCCCATCATCTCAAAAATCGATTTCAGTTTCCATTCCCACCGGCGAGAGTTAAACTTTTGCTGAACTTTTTGGCCGGCTCCGACATCTAACCATGAGAGCGGCTATAAAATGACCTCACCGGACACTGAATTCATCAGTATTCTTGGCGCTCCCAGCGGCTCGGACACCGTCATCACGCGCTCGGGCGGCAAGTCGCTTCCGGAAGTTTTGCCCATCCTCGGCCTGTCTGATATTGTGATCTTCCCCGGCATGGTCGCGCCGCTGCTGGTCGAGTCGGCGGCGAGCATTCGATTGATTGACGACGTCGTGGCGGGCGACCGTTTCATCGGGCTCGTGCTGCAAAAGAAGCCGGAGGTGGAAAATCCCACCCCTGTCGATTTGTGGCACCACGGTTGCGCAGTGCGGGTTCTGAAGATGTTGAAATTCCCGGACAACACCGTGCGGGTGCTGGTTGAGGGCTTGCGCCGGTTTCGCGTTGCGCACTACGAGTCGCACGAGCCTTACCTCCGCGCAAAAGTCGAAGTCATCCGCGACGTGGTCGAACAGTCGCTGGAACTGACCGCGATGACGCGCAACGCTCAACGGCAGTTTCAGGAAATCATCGATCTCTCGCCCGCGATGTCCGACGAAGTCAAGGTCGCCGCGCTCAACACGGAGCATCCGGGCAAATTGGCCGACCTGGTCGCGGCGAACCTCAATCTGAGTTTGGAAGAGCGCCAGCAGTTGCTGGAGATAAACCTGGTCAAAGAGCGGTTGGCCCGGCTTCTCCCGCTGCTGAGCCGCGAGTCCGAGGTGCTGACGCTCGGCTCGAAAATCCAGAAGGAGGTTGCTTCCTCCATGAGCAAAAGCCAGCGCGACTTCTTTCTGCGGGAGCAAATCCGCGCGATTCAACGCGAGCTTGGCGAGTCGGATCCGGCGGCGAGCGAGATCAACTCTCTTCGCGAGCAAATTGAAAAAAACAGGCTTCCGGAAGAATCGAAAAAGCTGGCGCTGAAAGAGCTGGAACGGCTGCAACAAATCCCGCCGACAACACCTGAATACACCGTCTCACGCAATTATCTAGATTGGATCGTCAATCTGCCCTGGTCGAAATCGACGGAAGACAAAATTGATCTCGCCGCGGCCGCGCGTATTCTCGATGAGCAGCACTACGGTCTGACCAAGGTGAAGGACCGCCTGCTGGAGTTTCTGGCCGTCATCAAGCTGAAGAATAGACTGAAAGGGCCGATCCTCTGCCTCGTGGGCCCGCCCGGTGTCGGCAAGACTTCTCTCGGCCGGAGCGTGGCCGACGCGCTGGGGCGAAAGTTTGCGCGAATTGCACTGGGCGGCATGCGCGATGAAGCCGAGATCCGCGGTCACCGGCGCACTTATGTGGGCGCGTTGCCTGGACGCATCATTCAAGGTTTGCGGCGCGTGGAGAGCAACAATCCGGTCATTTTGCTTGATGAAATCGACAAGGTCGGTTCGGATTTTCGCGGCGATCCCGCGGCCGCGTTACTCGAGGTCCTCGATCCGCAACAGAACAACACTTTCACTGACAACTACCTCGACCTGCCGTTTGACTTGTCGCCTGTCCTCTTTATCACCACCGCGAACTGGCTCGACCCGATTCATCCTGCCTTGCGGGACCGGCTCGAAGTGATCGAACTGCCCAGCTACACGGCGACCGAAAAGCTACAAATCGCCAAACGCTTCCTGGTGCCGCGGCAGTTGGAAGAGCATGGCTTGAAGGCCAAACTCGTGAAATTGCCGGACGCAACTTTGAAACGGTTGATTCAGGACTACACGCGCGAAGCTGGCGTCCGACAGTTGGAACGCGAGATCGCCGCCCTGACGCGCAAGGCGGCGCGAAAGATTGTGAGTCGACACGGACTGCTCCGACCTTTGACGGTCGGTTCCGTCGAGTTGGCGGATTACCTCGGCCCTGCGAAATTTGAGACCGAGATGGCCGAGGCCATTACCGAGTCGGGCGTCGCCACCGGTCTGGCCTGGACGCCCGTGGGCGGCGACATTTTATTTATTGAAGCGACGCGTATGCCCGGCTCCGGCAAACTGCTGCTAACCGGTTCGCTGGGTGAAGTCATGAAGGAGAGCGCGCAAACGGCGCTGACATATTTGCGCAGCCAGGCTAAGGCGCTGAAACTGGATTTTAATGACTCCGAAAAGCAGGATATTCACATCCACGTGCCCGCAGGCGCCACCCCAAAGGACGGACCCAGCGCCGGTGTGACTATCGTCGCGGCACTGGCGTCATTGCTGTTGCAGCGATTGGTGCGTTCGGACGTAGCGATGACCGGGGAAATCAGCTTGCGTGGGCGCGTGTTGCCGGTTGGCGGTATTAAGGAAAAGGTGCTCGCGGCGAGCCGGGCCGGCATCCGGCATGTTATCCTGCCTGAACAGAATCGCAAAGACTGGGTGGACGTTCCGGCGGAAGTCCGCCAGAAGGTCAAAGCTCATTTCGTTCATCACATCTCTCAGGTTTTCCCGCTCGCCTTGCGCCCCAAATGACCTCGTGGCGGATACTCATCGTTTCGGGCTTCTTGTTGCCCGGAAGTCCGGTTGCGTCAGCGGCGAAACAACCAAGCCAAAGTTCTATCGTCGAAGGCGAGGCGCTGGCGGCGGAGCTACGCATGATGAAGCCGGAGGAAAACCTGGAGGTCAAAGGCTTCATCAAGATTCGCGACGGCGACGGCAAGCGCACGAAAGTCCCGTTCCGCTATCAAATCGTAGTCGGGGACAAGAGTTGGCAAAGCATTTACGAGACACAACCGGCCGCGCGGCGCGGCGCGGAGAAACTGATTGTGGTCAAGGCCGAGAACCAGCCCAATCGTTACGTCATTCTCCGTTCCAACGGCACGAACACTCCGTCGGCGGAATCTTTGGCCATGAGCGGCGATCGAGCGATGGTTCCGTTTGCAAACTCCGACTTTTGGCTGGCGGACCTCGGTCTGGAATTCCTGCACTGGCCGAAACAACGGATTGTGGAAGAGGCGAAAATCAAAATGCGAAAGGGCCGTCCCTGCAAAGTGCTCGAAAGCGTCAACCCGCACCCCGGCGCCGCCGGATATACGCGTGTGCGATCATGGATCGACGCGAAAACCGGGAAGCCGATCCTGGCCGAAGCCTACGGGCCGGACGACAAACTCCTTAAAGAATTTGAAGTTGGCAGCTTGACCAAAGTGAATGGCCAGTGGGAATTGAAGAACCTGGAGATGCGCAACGCCAGGACCGACTCCCACACCGTTCTCGAATTCAATTACGAACAGAAAGCGACTGAGTAGGGGAGTAATGGAGTCGTAGAGTATCGGCGTGCTGATCGGGCCGAATGAGCATCTGCCATCCCCGTCCTCCACCTCTCAATTCTCCACAAACTCATGGCTTCTCTTCCCGGCGTGACTTTTGCGCCAAAGTCCTGTCCAATGGGCGATGGCATCATCTATTTCAATGGCCAAGCCTGTCGAAGTTGAATCTTCGTTTGTTTCTGACAACGCGCGTCAGGCCGAGGCGCTTTCCGTTTCAGCGAGCACACCTGTGGCAGACGGGCCTCCGTCCGCCGGCGACCAGCCGAAGTGGGCCTCACCGGAATTCGGCGCGATTTACGAGGAGCACTCCCGCCAGATTTACTACGTTGCACTGCGCTTCCTCGGCGATCCGACCCAAGCGGAGGACGCTACCCACGATGTGTTCCTGAAAGCTTATCGCAAGCTCGGCGAATTTCGAGGCGAGTCGGCAATGCGCACGTGGCTTTATCGCATCACCATCAATCACTGCAGAAATGTTCTGCAAACCTGGCATCAGCGCAACATGGTGAGCAACGCGGACGACAGCCTTTGGGAAACCGCCGTTGCCGCCGCGGAGAGTCCGCTGCGCGTGCTGGAAATCAAGGAACTTGGCCAACGCATTCAGCAAACTCTTGATGGTTTGCCGCCGGAATACCGGCTTTTGTTGCTTCTTGTCGCGGACCAGCAGATGAGCTACAAGGAGATTGCCACGTTGACGGAGCAAAGCCCCGACGCCGTCCGCGGCAAATTACACCGCGCCCGCAAGGCTTTCATTGCCCAGTTCCAAAAGTTTACCTGATCCCATGAACCCGAAGATCCCGAAATTGCAGCAACAACAGAAACAGGAGGCTGTCGAACAGACCGGCCAACTGCGGACCGCGCGAGAATTTGCCTCGGTTGAGGAAATGCTGCGTGACGATGCAGCGCAAACCAGCCCGCCTCCGCGGCTTGCCCATCGCGTGGCCGAGTCGATTGCGAAAGAACCCAAGCCCGAGCGCTCCTGGTGGCAGAGGTTGTTTTCCCGAAGGTCTGCTGATCTGTGATTTGCGCCTCGAGGCAGATGCTGATGCTCAATTCTATGTTGCAGGTGAATTGACGAGTGGCAGGCAATGAACTTCGCCCAGGAATTTGAAACGCTCATTCGTGCGCGTTACCCGATTCTTTACGTGGTTACGGCAGAAGAAGCCCGGGTGCAGGAGCTCGTGGTGGACATCGCTCAGCGACGGCAGAAGCGAGTGTTCGAATGGAGCGTCAGCAGCGGCATCGTACCTGCCGGCACATCAATCCAGGCACAGAAACACCGCACCGCGCCCACCAAAGACCCTTTACTCGCGCTGGACCAGGTCATTGACCAGGTTGAGCCGGCGCTCTTTGTTTTCAAGGATTTTCATCCATTTCTCGCGAAAAACAATTACGCGGTCATTCGCAAACTCAAGGAGATCGCTTTGCAGCTCAAGAACAGTTTCAAAACCATCATTCTGGTTTCATCGGTCCTCGAAATCCCGATTGAGCTGGAGAAGGAAATCACCGTCCTGAATTTTCCGCTGCCGACGCGCGAGGACCTGGCGGCGCTGCTCGACAAAATCGTCGAGGACGTAAGCGAGCTCAAGCAGGTGAAAATCGAACTCGAGGACACTGGTAGTGAGCGGCTGTTGCAGGCGGCGCTGGGGCTGACACTCGGCGAGGCCGAAAACGTGTTCGCGAAAATCATCGTAAAAGACGGTCGCTTGAGCGGCGATGATGTCAACGAGGTCTTCGCCGAAAAGCAGCAAATCATCCGCAAGAGCGGTTTGCTCGAATACTACACGACGGACGAGACGTTCTCAAACGTTGGGGGCCTCGCAGTGTTGAAGGAGTGGCTGCAGAAACGCGCCATAGCGTTCACCGACGAAGCGCGTGCCTTCGGTCTTCCCGCGCCGAAAGGGATTTTGATGCTCGGCGTGCAGGGCTGCGGCAAGAGTCTGTGCGCAAAAGCGGTCTCGTGCCTATGGCAACTCCCGCTGCTCCGGTTCGACATCGGACGGATGTTCGGCAGCCTGGTTGGTTCTTCGGAAGAGAATGTTCGCCGGGCCATTGCAGTCGCGGAATCGGTCGCACCCGCGATTCTGTGGGTGGACGAAATCGACAAGGCGTTTGCCGGGGCGCAAGGTTCCGGCATCAGCGACGGCGGCACCACAGCGCGCGTGTTCGGTACGTTCCTGACCTGGCTTTCTGAAAAGACCGCGCCGGTGTTCGTTGTCGCGACGGCGAACGACATCTCGCAGTTGCCGCCGGAATTGCTGCGAAAGGGGCGGTTAGATGAAATTTTTTTCGTCGATTTGCCGACTAAAGAAGAACGCAAGGAGATTTTCGGCATTCACCTGGCCAAGCGCGGCCGCGACCCACAGCCATTCGACCTCGATTCCCTGGTCGCTTGTAGCGAAAATTTTGGCGGCGCGGAAATCGAACAGGCCGTCATAAGCGCCCTCTATGACGCCTTCTATGCACGGCATGAGCTGGCCACGGAGCACATCCTTGAGGCCCTGCGTCAGACGGTGCCGCTGGCCCGGACCATGGACGAACAAATCGGCCGGCTCCGCAGTTGGGCGGTCGGTCGGGCCCGCCATGCCAGCGCAGTTCGAGCGCCGTAGCCATTCCGCCAGGCTCAACGCGTAAAAAATCCGCGTGACGTGACGAAAGTGGCATTGTCAAAGCTGTCAGGATTGACGTGAACCCAAACGGCGCATGCCGGAAAACAGTGGTGATTTCTGCCAGGTTGGCTAGAGTCTGGCAGGATGATCCACATCGCGCAAGGCTCTCTGACAAAGACAGTTGTGCCTCCTCATTTCTTTGCAATCGCCCGCGGTGCAAACCTCCAACCACGCGATGAATTATGAGCCGCTTCAATAACCTCGAGTTCGGCGAGGAGTTCGAGGGGCAACTGCATTCCCAGCAGCAGTCCGGCAGCGGACAACGGCTGGTAAAAGACGAAAACTACTACCTGGCCGAGGCGCAAACCGCGTTTGAAAACGGCCGATTCGAGGAGGCGTTGCGCCTTTACGCGAAGGTTTTGGAGTTCAATCCGCGCAACGCTGCTGCCTGGACGGGCCAGGTCCGGATGTTGATTGAGTTGGATGAATTTGCGGAAGCCAAAAAATGGGCGGACAAGGCCTTGGAACGGTTTCCGGACGAACCTGAATTGCTGGCGGCCAAGGCCGTGTCTCTCGCCCGGCTGGGCGATTTCGAAGCGGCAATTGCCTACTCTGACGCGTCCATCGGCGAGCGTGGTGAGACGCCTTACATCTGGCTGGCACGCGGCGATGTGCAAATGGCGCGCGAAGAAAAACGCGCCGGTTACTGTTTCGAGAAAGCGTTCGCGCTCGCGCCGAAGAACTGGTTTATCCGCTGGCTGGCTGCGCGGATTCATTACTACTACAAGAAATTTGCGCTCGCGCTGAAGCTGGCGCAGGAGGCCTTGAGCCACAACGCCGCGCAGAGCGTGCTCTGGATGCAACTTGGCTTTTGTCAACAGGCGCTCGGTCTGGTTGAGCCGGCCCGGACTTCGTTTCAACACGCCCGGCAGTTTGACGTGCAGAGCGCCGCGGCAGACTCGGCATTGCGCGGACTTTATCAAATGAATTTATGGGGCAAGCTTCGCAGCCGGTGGCGGCGGATCTTCCGCCGATGAACGAGCCGCGATTGGACAAACTGCTCGTGGCGGCGAGTGAATGCGGCGCATCGGATTTGCATTTAATTGCCGGGGTCCCGCCCGCCTACCGTGTCAATGGCGAAATCATCCTGGCCGACGAAGACGCTTTAACACCGGACCAGATCACGCCGATGGCCGACAACCTGTTGAACGACGCACAACGGCAAAAATTCGAGCAGGAGTGGGAGCTATGCATTTCGCTGTTGCACAATTCGGCCGGGCGGGTGCGCGTGACGTTTTATCGCCGCAACGGGCACGCGGAAATGAGTTTGCGCTTTTGCGGCGACCGGATTCCAACGCGCGAAGAACTGGGCTTGCCGGAGAGGATTGACGACATGGCGCGGAGACCGAACGGCCTGTTTCTTATCACCGGCCCGACCGGCGCGGGCAAAACGACGACCCTTAATTACATGGTGGACGTCATCAACGAGGAGCGCCGATGCAAGATCATCACGATAGAGGACCCGATTGAATATGTGCACGAGAATAAGCGCGCAATCGTCGTGCAGCAGGAGGTTCTTACGGACACTCACTCATTCAACCGCGCGCTTGTGCATGGATTACGGCAGGATCCTGACGTGATCGTAGTGGGTGAATTGCGCGACCACGAGGCGATGGCGACGGCATTAAAGGCGGCTGAGACCGGCCATCTGGTGCTCGCGACGCTGCATTCGCCGAACGTCGCGCTGGCGCTGGAGCGAATCGTCGGCGTTTTCGAGGGCAGCGCCCAACGCCAGATTGTGCTGCAACTCGCCAATGCGTTG
This sequence comes from Verrucomicrobiota bacterium, assembly GCA_003218515.1. GTDB lineage: Bacteria > Verrucomicrobiota > Verrucomicrobiia > Limisphaerales > AV2 > AV2. The sequence continues at coordinate 13,433 of QHNT01000153.1, forward strand.
CAAGGCATCATCGCGCAGGAATTGCTGCCCTCGGTGGACCGTTCCCGCCGTGTGCTCGCGTACGAACTCCTGGTTGCCAGCGGCGCGGTGCGGAATCTGATCCGCGAAAACAATCTCCACATGCTGGAGAATTGCATTCAGACCGGCGCCAAGGATGGCATGGTGTTGATGGACGGCTGCCTGTATGATTTGTATTCGCGCTGCCGGATCAGCTACGACACCGCGTTGAGCCGCGCGCGCAACCCGGACCGCATTGCCAAACGCGCGAGCCAGTCTTGAATCCGAAGCGGCCATAGTCGACCATCAAGTTCCATGAGCACTTTTGGAGCGAAACTTTTGGACATTCTTGGATCGGTTGTCTGTGCGGGACTGGTCGGCTGGGCCTTATATCGCTGGCTCAAGAGAAGCGACGATCCTGCGCGTTTGATTTCCAAATGGGTCATCACGGCGGTGATGGTTGTTATTACTTGGTGGATCGCGGCTTCGAAAATTGCCGCCTCAGCCGGCGGCCTGGACTACGCTACGGCGTTTGTCGTCGTGATTAGTTGCGCCATTTGCGGCATTGTTCTGGGGATGACGTGGGGCAGCAACATCGGAGGATTTTTTGGAAGGCAGCTTGGCAGTTTGTATGACGGCGGAGACGTCGAAGTGGTCCCCACGCCGTTCTACTCGATCGCTGAGGCGAAACGAAAACAGGGCAAATACCGCGAAGCCGTCGCCGAAATCCAAAAACAACTGGCGAAGTTTCCGGGCGACTTCCCGGGGAGGCTGATGCTGGCCGAAATTCAAGCGGAGAACCTGGACGATTTGGCCGGCGCGCAGATGACCATCGTGCGTTTGCTGGGGGAACCCAACCAGTTGCCGGTAAACCTGGCGCTGGCATTGAATCGCCTGGCCGATTGGCATTTAAAATACGGCCAGGATCCGGATTCGGCGCGCGAGGCATTGGAACGTATCCTGTGGATGTTTCCTGAAACGGAGCAGGCTTACCTGGCCAGCCAGCGCATCGCTCATTTGACGACACCGGAAATGTTGGCTGAAAAAAGCGAACCACGCCGCATCGAGCTGGGACAATACCAACAAAACCTCGGTTTGCTGGACAGGTCGTCCGTCGTGAAACCTCCCGCCGAAGACCCGGCAGCAGTCGCGTCGGACCTGGTCAAGCACCTTGAACAGCACCCGCAGGACAGCGAGGCACGCGAAACGCTGGCCGCGATTTACGTCGAGCATTATCAGCGATTGGACCTGGCCGCCGAGCAGTTCGAGCAGTTGCTGGCCCAGCCGAACCTGCCCGCCAGGCAAGCCGTCCATTTACTCAACACGTTCGCCGATCTGCAGATCAAACACGCGGGTGACGTGACCGCTGCCAGCCAGGTTCTGCAACGAATTGTCGATTTGTTTCCGCGGTCAGCGGCAGCGGAAAATGCGAAAAAACGGATGGCTTATTTGCAACTCGAATTGCGCTCAAAGAAAGAGAGCAAAGTCCTGAAACTTGGTTCTTACGAACAGAACATCGGACTGAAGACGAGATCGGGTCTTACTGACTGACGAGCAATTGGCCGTAGATTTGTTTGTCGATTTCGCTGGCGAGGTCAATGTCCGCGACTCCGCCGCGGCGCACCTGGACCGTCACCTTGGTAATCTTCGGCTCGCTGTCATCCAGCGCGACATACACTTTGGCAGTGTCAATTCTTGCCTCCAAAACCTTCTTGACCAGGTCATCACCCACGAGCGTCCCGTTACGCTTCAGCACAGTGATTGCAGCAGCCTTCACCTGGTCGTAAGGCTTTTCATAACGGCTGACAATTTTGTCCCTGCCCGGCAATCCGAAGATAAGATCATCCTTGGGGGTGGAAACGCACCCAGCGCCCAGAACCAACAGGCAACTCAGCGCCAACGGTGTGAAGAATTCAAATTTCATGCGGTTATGCAAAACAGAATCCAAACCCTCGTCAAGTCTTAACCGCCGGTGAACTGCTTCGCGAGCAGTCAATTTCAGAACGGAACCAAAAGCGTGATTCGGCCGGACGTGCCGCCTGAAATTGCGTTTCTGACGCCGATGATGAAGCGTCGAAAGGCCAAGATAACTTGTTGACAAAATTTTTGAGAGTTTTAACTTAGTTGTGATTCGGGTAGCGGTACGTTTCTTCAGCGGGGTTCCCCACCCCCACCTCCTTGGCGTCTGCTGCCCGAATCGTTTCCTGTTCCTCGACTTGCCCGTTGACGTGAGCGAAAGATTTTCCTACCTTTTTGATCCCTTGGCGCGGGGGTGTAGCTCAATTGGTTAGAGCGCTGCCCTGTCACGGCAGAGGTTACGGGTTCGAGCCCCGCCACTCCCGCCATTCTTTTTTCTCGATTATTGATGGGTTTGGGCTGGTCGGTCGCCTTCATCCCGGGGTTTGTGACAGATTTCTGGCGGCTTCGCACGGCGCACCAGGATGTTATGGTTCTTTGAGCTGTGGAACGAAAGCGTCGGGTCCTGCGGCAGGGTGCGGAAACTGACAGGCGGTCGTCCACAGGATCGAACCGAAGAGCGCCCAACCACCCTCACGCCGATAGCGGCGCTTCAAAGGATGGAAATGAGCTATACATTTCGTGAATCCAGTGCTATGAATTTGCGATATTTCAAATCGAAAACCCGGGCCGCTGCGGCATCAAACGTAGCAGTGGCCTTTTTCGAGGCAAAGTTTAATGACTGTGACATGACACCGCGATCGTGCTGCGGGTTGAAACTCCTGATCGCTGTGACGGCCTCTCTCTGCGCTGGCGGCGTTAGCGGATGCAAACCGGATAGCGCCACCCGGAGTGAATCGACACAAACCGGAACGGAGCCGATCCAGAATACAGGCCGGCTGACTAATACTGTCGCCGAGAGTGACTGGAGGAGCATTAAGGAGAAGAATGAGCAACTGGCGGCCGAGAATCGACTGCTGCGGCGGATGCTGGTGGAAGGCACCTCGCAGCAAGGCAACGCACCAACCAACAAAGCGGCTCTCAGACCGACTGTGAGCAGGATTTCCACGAACTCCGCCGATTACTGGATAACCTTGGACAAGAAACGCCACAACAAGAAATGTCGTTATTACCAGATTTTCAAAGGAAGGCCCTGCGGCCCCGACGAAGGAGAACCCTGCCCGATTTGCGGCGGTTAATGGCGTCTGTTTTTTTCAAGCGACAGGGGCAAAGAACTACCGCTCCAATCTACTCTGCTGTGATCGCGATCAGGAAGGGTGCAGCGTCGGAACCCGCGGAGATGTAATCAATACTTTTGATTTCTCCGTCCGGCAGCGGATTTTCCCAGCTCGTTTTGAACAGGGTTTTGTTGTCGGCGTCACGCGGCGGTTTGATTGACCAGGCGACCGCAGAGTTTTTATCGAGCGGTTGCGAACTCGAATTGGCAAACCAGTCGCGCACCTGCTGCCCATAAATGATGGGCAATTCGCGCGTTTCCCCGTTCGAATAATTGAGGCGATAGCTGCCGATTTTGGTCCCTTCCGGAACAGACCAACCTGTCGAATGCAGAAAGTGAAGTCTTTTGCACCTGGCTCCGAAGGGGATACCTTTGACCTCACTGGGAAACTTCCCGCCCGCTTCCTCCAGCTTTCGTCCGGCGATTTGGACCACGCCGCGCACATCAAACGAAACATCGGCGAAGGTCTGCAAACCCTGCGGCAGCGGCGCCAGGTCATATCCCTGCGTACCAGCGGCGGCCGGGTGCCAGGCTTTTGCTAACGAGGCGTTGTAGAACTGGGACAAGTCAACTTGATTGGTTTTGGCTTCGGCACTTCGCGGAGGATATGAGGGAGCACTCGCTCCACCACCACCACCAACACCTCCTCCTCCTCCGGCCAGGCGGGCAAAGTCCTTGCCGAAGAGTTTCTCGGGGGACAGGTCGGCTTTATCCACGACAGAGAACAAATCCTCCCAGGAACTTCCGCTTTCGTAGATCTCGCCATCGAACGAAAGGTTTAAGATCTGGTTGTGCAAATGACATCGGACCATGGGAACGACGGAGCCCACCACACCCATTTGTTTTTGTTTCCACTCCAGCATCTTGATTTTGCCGCCGTTGTAGATGGCGCCCATGTCGGTGTTCGCAAACTCAAACAGGTAAGCATTCGCCAAATGAGGGTCCACGATGCCAAAATTTGCGGTTTTCCCCGTTCGTTTGGTGACCGGACAGACGAGGACTGATTTATCCGGGAGGTAGCTCGGTGCCAGGTCCGAGAGCCAGTCTGGAAGCGCCTTGTGATCCCGTCGATATTTTTGAATGGCTTCGTAAATTTGCTTCAGGTTGCCAATGCAGGCCTCTTTTTCCTGGTCAGCCTGTTTGTCATCCTGCCCCAAAGCGCCCCTCACGTCACCGGCGCAAACGCAGCAAACGGTCATTAACGTGAAAAAGACGCGCGCATTAGCTTTCATAGATTGGTCAAAGTTGTTTGAAGGCACGTGTTATTGACTACAACGCGCCGGCAAACGTTGGCGTGGCTTGGCGCAAATCCGGGCAATCGCAATCGATTGTTTGCACCAGCCGACTCTACGAAGATTAACCTCCCGTGCAAGCAACAAAATTACGCTCCCCCTCTGGTTGAGAACCTGGCCTTGTGGCCGCGAAGCCAAGGCTATTCCATTTCGTTTCCCGTGTCCTTTTCATTGAGTAAAGCCGCTTCAGGAGCCTGTAATTGCCGAGGGGTGACCTCCACCGGCAAAGCCGGGTCGATCTCCTCTTCGGTTCCCGTAGCCTCCAAATCACGGAATTTGCGGGCGCTGACCAGAACTCGTGACTCAAGCGAGCCGGCGGCTTTGTTGTAACTCTCCACAGCTTTACCCAACGTCGAACCCACGTCGCTAAAGTGGCCGCCCATGTCAGCGATGCGTTTATAGAGTTCCTTTCCCAGGTCGCTGATTTCCTTGGCGTTGGCGGCAAGTTTCTCCTGTCGCCATCCGTAGGCGACGGCTCTCAACATGGCGATCAGCGTCATCGGCGTGGCCAAAATCACGCGCTGCTCTACTCCGTGTTCAAGGAGCGCCGGGTCTTGTTCCAGGGCAGCGCTGTAAAAATTGTCGCCGGGCAGAAACAACACCACGAATTCGGGCGAAGGCTGGAATTGATCCCAATACGATTTTCTACTCAACGCGAGTACGTGATTGCGAATCTGGCGAGCGTGGTCCTGCAATTTCGTTCGACGGGTCGGCTCGTCATTGGCCTCAGTCGCCTCAAGATAGGCCGACAACGGCGCTTTGGCGTCAACGACGATGTTCTTTTTGCCCGGCAAGCGAACAATCAGGTCAGGGCGGAGCCGGCCCTCCTCGGTGGACACACTTTGTTGTTCGTAAAAATCGCAATGATCAACCATGCCGGCCATTTCGACGACGCGCTTGAGTGTCATTTCGCCCCAGCGCCCGGCAACACGTGGCGTGCCTAACGCGCGCACCAGGTTGGCGGTTTCAAAGCGAAGCTGGCTTTGGGTCGTCAGCAAGGATTTGACTTGCTGGTTCAGCCCTTCATAAGCTCCCACCCGTGACTTCTCAAGCTCCTGAATCTTGGAATCGAACTTTTCCAGTGATTCCTTGACCGGCTTCACAAGTTGATCGATGGCTTGCTGACGTTTTTCCAGGTCCCCTTTTGCCGCTTCTTGAAACTTTCCGAGTTCGGACTTTGCCAAATCAAGAAAGGACTGGTTGTTGCTCTTGAGCGCCTCCGCCGAAAGGGCCTCGAAAGCGTCTGAGAGTTTTGCTTGAGCTTCATTCAGCAGGGCGATTTTTTCCTCAACCGCTTTACGTTCCTCCGCCAGGGTTGTTTCCAACTCCGACCGACCCATTTTCAACTCGGTGATTTGATTCTGCAGACTATTGATCCGTTCATCCCTGGTTGCGAGTTGGTGTTCAAGCTGGGGAATTCGTCTGGCTTTTTCCTCAGCGGTGGCCAGCGCGGTCGATTCGCCGCGAAGTTGGGAATCGAGCTGCGCAATTTTTTGTCTTTGACCCTCGGATTCGGCTCGAAGTGCTGCTATTTCCTGGTTTCTGTCGGTTACGCGCTCGTTTAAAACCGCAAGTTCCAGTTCGGATTCAGCCCTTGCCTGCGCGGCTATGGTACGGATCCTTTCTCTGAGCAGGAACCAAACAACAACGCCACCCAGGAGGCAGCCGGCAATTAGTGCGATCACGCTGGCGAAGTCGTTCATCAGGTTTTCTTCATTCAAGTAGCCCGGGATGGCTTCGATTTCCGCGCTGGCGCCGCGCGCAAGGCAGCGCCTTGAATCGCCGGGCGCGCGGGAAAATCGGCGGTGAAATATTCCAGAGAAACTTCATCCATGATTGATTTCGGGGGCATGAGTTAGTTTATCTCCGTGTACCGCTTTTGGAACCGGGGGTCAAGTTGGGGTTGCGCAATTTGCGCAGTCAAGGGTCACGCTGCAATTTTTCAGGTGACACCCGCGAGTGCGGCCTGATAGAAAGTTGTCTAACGAGCCGGTTGATTCTCCCGGCTGGGTTAAAGTTGGTGTAAGACTTGTAGCTGGAAAATTGATATGAAGACTTGCAACTCTTTCGGTGTGGCGACCCTGCTGGTCGGGCTTTGTGTATTGAGCGACAATGTGGCTGTGGCCCAGACGGCTCAACAAATTTCAGTGGCGAAGGACATTTTGGCAAAAGTGCCCGCGTCGGACTTGTCGGCCAAGGCCGCTCAACTCGTGGCCGATGCTCCGGCCAAAGGAAAGGCCGCGGTGGCCGCGGCGGTGGCCCAGGCGGTCGTGTCAATCAATTCGGACGTGACCTTGGCCGCGGTCGCTGCGATTGCGCTGAAAGCGCCGGCTGTCGCTCCAGCGGCGGCGGCGGCGGCGGCGAGTAAGCTGCCGAATTCTGCCGGCGCCATTGCGGCGGCGGCGGCGCGCGTGCCAGGAGTCAAAGCGGACGATGTGCGCTCGGCGGTGATTGCCGCCGTTCCGGCGCAGGCGGAGCAGATCGTGTCTGCCATGTCGCGGGCGAAACTCAGCTCTTCGCTTGGCCTGACTCCGGCGGCACCTTCCGTGGCGAGGTCGGATGCTTCAATCGATTCTGAAAACAGGGGGGTTCTTTAACGGACTGCCAGAGCGTTCGCTGGTCGGGACTGGCCAGGCCGGTTCTCCTCTGTGCGAGGATAGTTAATGCGTCGTTCAAAACGTGGTCACTGTCTTTTGGCAATTGCAGCAGGGCTTTCCGCGGCGGGCGCGCGAGCGTGGGCCGTCGATGCGAGCGACGTTTTGGTTTACAGCGTCGGTTCGGTGCGTGTTAAACCGCACCTCGCGTTGGCCGAGGAATATGACGACAACATTTTCTATCGTCCGGCCAAACCCATTCCGGGATTTCCTTTGCCGCGCGTGGCTGATTTTCTGGCGGTGATAAGTCCTGGGATAAACCTCCAACTGGGCCGCAATGAGGCGAATCACATTACCTTCGATTACACGATGGATCAGTCGTTCTATCGTGATCAGACCGCGCAAGACCATCGTAACCAGACCGTACTCTTGAACACTCATCTGGCGGGCAATCGTATCAAACTCGATGGAAACGACCGCGTGCAGTTCCTTTCCGATATCCTCGGTGGGGCCTTGAATCAGGGGCAGCGGGTTGACCGCAAGGCATTTTTCGATGACTATCGGATTGAATACGCCTTGAGCGGCAAGACCAGCGTCTATCTCGAGGGGGCGTTGGAAGCGACGGATTACAAGCGGGGCACTCTGCTTTATGATGAAAACACGATCCTGGGCACTGGCGGCTTCGCTTTTGGAATCGGGTCGAGAATGAGGCTGTTCGGTGAGGTTCATTACGGACAAACAGCCACCTCACCCAATGACCGCACGTTGCCTGACGGGCCTCATGCCGATCGTTATGGCGGGTACGTCGGAGCGAGCGGCGTTTTCAATTCCCGGTTGAGCGGCAGCCTGAAGGTTGGCTATGAAGCTTTGGAGTTTTCAGATGGTTCTCGGGGTTCCAGCTCCCCGGTCGCGGAAGCTTCCCTTACTCAAAAATTCTCGGACAGAACCGTGGCGTCTTTGACCGGCTCGCGAAGGAACAGTATTTCCGCCCAAATCGGAAGTTCGGCCTACACTGCGGACGCGCTCACCTTGCAACTCAGCCAGGTGATCACTCCGGATGGAAAGTTGCAGGCGGTCGCAACGGGTTCGTTGGAAAATGACCAATATGAAAATACCGGCGCTTTTGCGTCGCGGCATGATCTGCTGTACCGCGCCGGTTTTGCCTTGAACTACAACATCCGGCTTTGGCTCAAAGCCAGCCTGCTTTATGATTTCGAGAAGTTCGACACCAACAGCAATCTGTTGTTTGACTACGATGACAATCGCGTCACTTTTAGAGTCTCGGTCGGTTATTGATTCTGGATTTAACGGCGCCACTCTGGCCGATCTGTGTGGTTTTGCCTGTTTCCTTGCGTGGGCGTTCGTTCTGCAGAAGTGGCGCCGAAAAGTGAGCTACAGATATTTTTGAAGCAGCGGTCGCAGCGCCGTCTTCGTCCTCGCGGGCCAGAATTTTTTGTCGGTCAAAACGGCGTTTTCCAGCGCGCGATGACAGGAGCATCCGGGTTCTGCCGGGACCTGCGGCAGCACACGCTGAATGATTTCCTTTGCTTGAGCGGCGTTTCGTTGCAGGTTCGCGATCACGATTTCCACAGTGACATGCGCCTCGTCCGCTTTCCAGCAGTCGTAGTCGGTCACCATCGCCATCGTCGCGTAGGCGATTTCCGCTTCGCGCGCGCATTTAGCTTCGCCCAGGTTGGTCATGCCGATGACGTCGTAGCCCAGGTTGTGATTCGTCATGGACTCCGACCGCGTGCTGAACGCCGGGCCTTCCATGTTCACATAAGCGCCGCCGTCATGCACGCGCGCGCCGAGTGCGCGGCAGGTTTGCAGCAGCAGTTGCCGCAGTTCCTCGCAAATCGGATCGGCAAACGCGATGTGCGCCACAATACCGCATCCGAAGAAAGTGTGTTCGAGAGACTTCTTCGTGCGGTCGACGAACTGGTTCGGCAACACGATGTCGCACGGCTGGTAACGCGCCTGCAACGAGCCGACTGCGCTGACACTGATGATCCATGCGACACGGAGTTTTTTCATCGCCCAGATGTTCGCGCGATGGTTCAATTCGCTGGGGAGAATGCGATGCCCGCGACCGTGGCGCGGCAGGAAGACCACCTGACGCCCGGCCAGTTGAGCGGACAAAAAACTGTCCGAAGGCGAGCCGAATGGCGTTTTGACCTTCACCCATTTCTGTTTCGTGAAACCGTCGAGATGATAGAGACCACTGCCGCCGATGATGCCGATTCGATAAGGAGTCATGAGTTCGAGATTTGAATTAGTCGCGCGACGGGCATGGTCCTTAAAGTCAGCGCCGCTCTGCTCTCGCGAAGGGCTCAGGTCATTCCACCGTCACGCTCTTGGCCAGGTTGCGCGGCTTATCGACATCGCAGCCGCGGGCGACGGCGATGTGGTAGGCGAGCAGTTGCAGAGGCACAACCGCCAGCAGCGGGAACAACGGTTCCAAAGTCTGCGGCAAGTAAATCACCTCTTGCACTTTGGAAGCGATCTTGGCGTTGTCTTCAGTAGCCAGGGTGATGATCGGACCTTTGCGCGCCTTGATTTCCTCCAGGTTGCTGAACGTTTTCTCGTAAAGCGTCCCGGTCGGGATAAGGATGACCGTCGGGGTCATCTCGTCGAT
>QHNT01000154.1 GCA_003218515.1 Verrucomicrobiota bacterium
GGCGGGCGCGATCAGCGGCGTGCCGGTGTAAAAGCGGACGTGCGGATTGCCGGTGACCAAAGGGTTTCCGGCGAACCGCGCGTCCGCGGCCGCGTCCTCCACGACGAACAGGTCTGTTTGCGCGATGGCGTGCGCGGAAAAGGAGATGTCGCGAGGCGTTTGCGACCGACGGAGGCCGACCTTGGACTTGAACCAGTCACGGTCTGCGTCCACCAGGCTCACCAGGGCGATCGGGGTCTCGCAGATTTGTGAAGCCAGGCGGGTCAGGTCGTCAAAGGCTTCTTCGGGCGGGGTGTCGAGGACGTTATAGGCGCGCAGCGCATTGAGTCGTTCGACTTCGTTTGAGGGTCGCGGGGCGGCTTTCACTGGTGAATCAGTTCAAATCGTCTTCCGCAAACCTATACGGCAGATCGCCTGATTTCACAACCAAACTTTGGCGGCCTTTTGGCCGGGTGTGTAAAGAAACATTTGCACTGGAAGCGCAAAGGCGCGTAAATAATCCGCATGGTTCAGACTGTTGCCAGCCCGAAAGCCGGCGCTGTCGTCTCAACTTTCCGTGACGAATACACAAACGCGTTTCGCTGGATGCTGCTGGCGCGGACATTGGACGACAAGTTTGCCGGCCTTTACCGCGCCGGCAAAATTCACGGCGGCGTTTTTCTTGGACGCGGGCAGGAGGCTTTGAGCGTGTCGGTTGGACTTGCGCTGCGGAAAGGAGACGTGTTCGCTCCGCTCATTCGCGATCAAGCCGGCCGGCTCGCCTTTGGCGAACCGATCCTCGACGCGGTTCGCACCTACCTTGGCTCGACGCTTGGCCCGATGCGCGGACGCGATGGCAACATTCATCGCGGCCGGCCGCGGGAGGGACTCCTTCCGATGATCAGCCATCTCGGGGCCATGATCGCGGTGGTCAACGGGATTCTGTTCGCCAGACGGCTCAGGAACATCAGCGGCGTTGTCGGCGCGGCGTCCATCGGCGACGGAGGCACCTCGACCGGTTCCTTCCACGAAGCGATCAACCTGGCGGCGGTGGAAAAACTGCCGCTCGTGCTGATCGTGGCCAATAACCAGTATGCTTATTCCACACCCACTTCCCGCCAGTTTGCCTGTGGCGATCTCGTGGACAAGGCGATCGGTTACGGTGTCGATAGCCAAACTGTGGACGGCACCGATTTGTCCGCCTGCCTCGAAGTGGTGGGTGAAGCCGTCAAGCGCGCCCGGGAAGGTCATGGCCCGCAAATGGTAGTGGCCCGTCTCCTCCGGCTTTGCGGACATGGCGAGCACGATGTCGCCGACTACGTGGATCCCAAATTGAAGCAATCGCCCGTCGGCCGCGACTGCCTGAAAGTGGCCGAGGAACATTTGTTGCAGCAGGGTTGGGCCGACGCGCGGACGATCGAGCTTTGGCGGAGCGAGATGGTTCAAAAGGCTGAGGATGCCGTCGCCACCGTTCAGCGCGAGCCGGCGCCCGATCCGTACGAGGAAGACTGGCGCGCGTTGTCGTCGCAGCGCTTGCTCGAAGCGCGCGAGGAACGGCCGGGATGAAGAGCGTATGAGCATTACGTACCTGGAAGCCATTCGCGAGGCGCAGGCGCGGGCATTGGCCGAAGACCCGCGCGTGTTCATCTACGGGCAGGACGTCGGTGCATTCGGCGGCGCGTTCAAAGCGACGAAAAACCTGGCGGAGGAATTTCCCGGCCGGGTCATTGATTCGCCGATCAGCGAGGACGCGATAATCGGACTGGCCATCGGCGCCGCCATTGACGGGATGCGCCCGATTATTGAAATGCAGTTCGCGGATTTCTCCTCGGTCGGCTTCAATCAGGTCATCAATCAGGCGGCAACGCTTTATTGGCGAACCCAGGTGCCGTGTCCTGTTACGATTCGGCTGCCAGCCGGCGGCACTTCCGGCAGCGGCCCGTTCCACAGCCAGAACATGGAGGCCATCTACGCCCACTACCCCGGTTTGGTGGTCATGACGCCAGCCACGGTCGAAGACGCCTATCACATGCTCCTGGAGGCCGTGGCGATCGATGACCCGGTGATCTTCTGCGAACACAAATACCTCTACTACCATCTTAAGGCCGACAAATTGCCCGCGGACGCCATGCCGACCGGTAAAGCGCGCATCGCCCGCGAAGGTCGCGACCTGACGATCGTGGCCTACAGCGCGATGGTGCACGAGGCGCTGGCGGTGGCGGAAGAACTCGCGAGCGAGGGCACGGAAATCGAAGTCGTTGATCTGCGCTCGGTAAAGCCGCTCGACACCGACACGGTCATGGCCTCGGTGGCGCGAACTGGCCGATTGCTGTGTGTCGGCGAAGCATGGCCGTGGGGCGGAGTAACCGCTGAAGTCATGGCGCGCGTTGCCGGCGAAGGTTTTGGTTTGCTCGATGCCCCGCCGCAACGGCTCAACGCAAAAGACACGCCCGTGCCGTATCATCCCAATCTTTGGGCGGCGCACCGCCCTACGGCCCGCAGCATCGCTACTGCCGCGCGAAACCTGTTAGGACTTTGATGTGAAGTCGCAACGAATAATCCGATTGGGACCGTGGAGGGCGGGAGTATTGGCGTGTTGGGTGTCAAGAGCGTGCTGTACTCCAGCACTCCATCGCTTCACCGCTCCAAGTTAAACGTTATGCCGCAAGTCCCCATCATCATGCCTCAGCTGGGCGAATCGATCGCGGAGGCGACCGTGATCAGTCTGCTGGTCAAGGTCGGCGACAAGGTGAACGTCGATCAGGACGTGATTGAGGTGGAGACCAACAAAGCTGCGATGAACGTGACCTCCCCCTGCGGCGGGCGCGTGGAAAAATTATTGGTGAAATTGAACGAGAGTTACCCCGTCGGCGCGGTGTTGGGTTATTTGGAAGCGACCGCCGAAGACGCTACGCGCATGGGGTTGGATGTTCCTGCTCCGGCAGAACATGAGAGCGCCACTCTGGCTGACAACGGCGGCAAACCTTCTGCCGATGGGAAAGGGCAAAAAGTTGAGCCGACCGTCCGCGGTCTGCCGGTGCCGGCCCATGCCGCTGGCGCAAGCTACATGTCGCCGCGCATGAGAGCGCGAATGAACGAGCTCGGATTGCACGCGGCGGATCTGGCAGGCATCGCGGGCAGCGGCGCCGCTGGACGGGTGACGATTCAGGACTTCGAAAATTTCCTGGCCAACCTCGAACGGCACAAGTTGAGTCCGGCCTCCACCATGCGCGTCGCCGTGGCCGACGCGATGCGTCGAAGCTGGACGCGGCCTTTGGCGACGGTTGCGTTGCCGGTATGTCTGGAGGCCATGCTGGCGCACCGCAAGGCGAGCCGTCCCAAGGCCGGCCCCGCGCTTTATGCCCTGCGCGCGTTGGCCGTGGCGTTGGCCGAGAACAGCGCGCCAGCGGGACGATTGGTTGGAAATAAAATTGTTCATCCGTCCGCGATCGATGTGGGGTTTGCCGTCGAGGCAGAGGACGGCGTGCTCGTGCCGGTGATTCGCAACGCCGACAAGCGAGCGCTCAAGGAGTTGGTGGGACGTTACAGCGAGTTGGTTGAGCTGGCGCGGCAGCGGCGCTTGCCAGCGGATGCGACCGGCGGTTCCATCGCTACGGTGACGAACTTTGGAACGTTCGGACTGACCTGGGCCACGCCGATTCCGCTGCCCGAACAAACGCTCGTATTGGGCATGGGGGCGGGACGGCGCGTGCCGAGTTGGGATGAGACCAAAGGACAATTCGTGCCGGTGACTGAAGCGAATCTGACGCTCAGCTTCGATCATCGCGTTCTCGATGGCGGCGCGGCGGGACGTTTGCTGTCGCGCGTCGCCGATCTCATGGCTCAGCCCGACCAACTGTAGCGGCATTCGACTTGTCCGGACCTCCGGGTGAACCTCCTTCTTACTCGGAGTAGGAGCTTACCAGGCAACCGCCCGGTAAAAGCGCAGCGGGTAGTTTGTTGCTTGCAGATCCTCGAGGAACATCGTGCCGGAAGTCACGACATTGGTTGAAATGGCATTCCAGTTAACGAGATCGGTGGATGCCTCGATTACATACGACCGGTCGGCTTGCCCCTGCAAGCGAATCAGCGACGGGCCAGTTGGCAGACCGAAGACCGACAGCAAAGCAGCCGGATTGGTGTTATCGGGCAAGTTGAGCGGAATAAACACATTATCGATGAATGCCGAATCAAGTCCGGCGCTGAAGTTGGCATCTTTCGCGTAGCGCCACTCGCAAGTATTGTAACCGGCAGGCACCGCAAACTGGAAGGTCTGCCAGTTAACGTCTCCGGACCAACGCTGCACGCGCACGCCGTTCAAATAGAACTCCAGAAAATCCCAGCCCGCCTCTGAACTGACGCGGAAATCAAAAGAGCCGGTGCCGGCGCGCGCACTGAATGTCAGGGCCAGCGAACTCTGTTGTCCGTCTTCGATAAGGCCGGAACGCGCGGCAAACCGACCGCCTGAAGCAGTTCCGGACGCCACCGACCACGGTTGGTCACCCGCCGTTGACCAAGGCAACGTACTGAGACCACCCGACTCAAATGTGTCCGAATAACTATTCAGTCGGAAGTTGGCCGTAAGATTGTAGTTTTGGTTCATCGTCAGAATGAGTGGGTCCTTCGTTGAACTCACGCTTCCTTCCCATCCCGCGAATTCGTAATTCCGCTCCGGTGCGGCGATCAAAACCTGGATGGAGTTGGTAGGGTACTGGCCTGACGGCGGCGAAACCGTTCCTCCCAACGGGCGTTTGATGTTCAAATTGTAGAATCGGGGCAGCTCATCGTTATCTAAAACAGTCAGTAAGCTCGTGCCTTGGGTGCCGACCATCACGCCGCCCGTTGGATTGGACAGCGTCAGAATAATCGTCTCATTTGATTCAGTCAGATTATCGTCCGTGATCGGGACAGTGAAGGTTTTGTTGGTATCGCCGATTCCAAAGCTGAGAGTCCCCCGCTGAGCCAGGTAATCGAGGCCGGCCGTGGCAGTGCCGTCAGTCGTGGCGTAATCGACGGTGACAACGCTGTTAGCGCCTCCGGTCCGCGTCACTTCAATCGTCGCCGCGCCTGCATCCTCTTTGACTGTATAGTTGGGAAGCGCGAACGAAACGGCACTTTCGTCATCGACAATCACAAGTACGGCCGTGGCCCGGCCGCCGAGGCTTGCGCCGGCCGCGGCATTGGTCAAGATCAGGTTCACGGTTTCGTTGCCTTCCGCCGTGGTCTCATCGATAATCGGAATTGTGAAGGTCTTGGCTGTTTCGCCGGAGGCAAAGCTCAAGGTACCATTTTGCGCCACGTATTTCGTGCCGGCTTTTGCGGTGCCATCACTGGTCAGGTAATCGACGGTGAACCCGGTCTGGATGTTGCCGGTGCGGACCACCGTGATCACAGCCACCCCCGCCTTTTCGGAAACCTGATAAGCGGCGGCACTGAATTGGACGATTCCAAATGTGAATTTTTCCTCGCCATGAATCCGAGCGATGCCTTCGCGGGGCAGACCGTTGACCTGTGTGAATTCGCCTCCGATGAGCAAAGCGCCGTCCGGCTGCGCCACGACTGAATAGACGGTTCCGTTTGCTCCCGTTCCCGGATCAAAACTCGAGTCCAAAGAACCGTCGGTATTCAGACGCGCAAAACGGTCAAGATTCGCGCCATTCAAGTGTGTGAAGGCGCCGCCGACGAAAATCTTTCCGTCGGGCGCCACGGTCACCGAGTAAACGGCGTTGTCAGCTTCCCAAGCGGCGTTGAAACCGCGATCCACCGAGCCATCGGGCCCAAGCCGCGCGAGGTTGGTCGAGCCGACTCCATTGACGCTGGTGAACGTGCCCGCGATCAAGATCCTGCCATCGGCTTGTTGAGCCACTGAATACACTGAGCCATTCGCGCCCGACCCCGGATTAAAGCTGTTGTCCAGCGAGCCATCGGGATTAAGTCGGGCAATTCGGCTGAGATTTCCGCCATTGAAGCCGGTGAATTTGCCAGCCACCAACACTTGCCCGTTGGTTTGGACCGTTATCGCATAGACCACATCATTGGCGCCAAAGCCGACATTGAAGTCCGGGTCCAATGAACCATCCGTCGATAGCCGGGCGAGGTGGCCCGCGGCAGTGCCGTTGATCGAAGTAAAATCTCCGCCAACCAGCACCTTGCCATCAGCCTGCGTTGCGATGGCGCGCACCAACCCGTTGGGACCGCTGCCGGAGTCAAAGCCGAAATCCAGCGAACCATCCGCGTTGAGTCGGGCAAGATGATTCCGGCTGGTGGTATCGAAGTTCAGGAAGGCGCCGCCAAGTAACACCTTGCCATCCGATTGCGACGCGACCGACATCACAACATCATCCGACCCGGCGCCAGGATTGAATCCGCTGTCCAAATTTCCGTCCGGGTGAAGTCGCGCGACTCGATTGAAGTTGATGCCATTGACCGTCGTGAATTCCCCGCCGAAAATGATCGTCTGATCGGGCTGCAGGGCCACTGATCGGACGCGGCCGTCCACTGCTCCCGGATTGAATTCGTAATCCACGTTACCCGGTGTTTCATCATCCACGATCGTGACCACCGCGTTGGTGATCTGGCCGAGGGTGACTGATCCGGGTAATACGCCGCTTTGAGGCCCGATTGCGTTTGTGAGAGCGACATTGAAAGTTTGGTCACCTTCTCCCAACTGCTCGTCGATGAGGGCGATCGTAATCGTCTTATTCGTTTCGCCAGGGCGAAATACGAGCGTGCCGGTTCCGTTGGTTGAATGGACATAAGCGTCACCCGCGAAGCTGAGCGTGCCGTTCTGCGCCACGTATTTCACTCCTGCTTTCGCCGTGCCGTCGCCGGTCAGGTAATCGACCTTGACCGGATTGACGGTCCCGCCAATGCGCCGCACGTTCAGAGTCACCGTGCCGGCGTATTCGATGACGCTGTAACTGGCGACCTCAAATTGGAGCGAACATTCATCGTCGACAATCACCAGGACCGCATTGCTCTGGCCTGCCAGAGTTGCGCCACCGGTGGGGTTGGCCAGAGCCAGATTCACGCTCTCATTGCCGTCGGTCAGAGCGTTGTCGAGGATCGGAACGGTGAAGGTCTGTTCTGTTTCACCCGCGGAAAAATACAGAGTGCCTGTCTGCGCGACATACTTCAGTCCGGCAGTCGCTGTTCCATCGCTGGTCGCATAATCGACGGTGACTTTGTTCGTGGAAACTCCGATGCGCCGCACTGTGATTGCGGCATTAGTGCCGTTTTCGTTGGCGGTGAAAGTGGATGCGGCAAATTCAAGCGCCGTGTCGTCGTCAAAGATGGTCAGCACGGCCTTGTTCTGCCCGCCCAGCGGCGTGCCGCCGGTGGGATTTTGCAGGATGAGATTTATGGTCTCATTGGCTTCCACCCGAGTGTCGTCGATGATGGGAACAAGGAAGGTCTTGACGGTTTCACCCGGCCCAAAGCTGAGCGTTCCGTTGGTCGCCACGTAATCCAAACCGGCCGTCGCCGTGCCATTACTCGTGGCGTAGTCCACATTGACCGCGGAATTTGTGTCGCCGGTTCGCTGGATTGTGATGGTTGCATATCCAGCGTTCTCGTTCACACCGAAGTTGGCGGCGGTGAACTCGATCGTGCCATCATTGTCCAGGATGATCACAGTGGCGTTGTCGGCTGAACCGATTTTCCCGCCGGGTGCGCTTAACAAGGTCACTTTCACGGTCTCGGGCCGGTCCTGAGTCGGATTGTCCAAGGGCACCACGGGGATATTCAAGGAATTGGCCCCCGCGGGAATAGTGACGGAAGTTCCGATTGGGACGAAATCGGACCCACTGGTGGCCGTTCCGGTGACTTGTATGTTCACGGTCAAAGGCTGGGCTGTGTTGCCCGTGCGGGTGATGGTGAAGGTCCCCGGTTCCGGCCCTGTTTCCCTCGCGATAGGGTCCGTCGCCTGGATGCTGACCACGCCCACGTCGTCGTCCAGGATCGTGTAAATGTAGGTCCGATAAACATCGAGGAATGCGTTTGTCGGCGTGGGAATGATCATCATATTTGTCGTCATGGTGTTTGTGTCGACGACATTGGTCACGACCGGGCCTGGATCAAACAAGCCGATGATGATCGTTCTGTTCGGCTGAGCTACCGTGTTATCGACTATAGTCAGCGGTAAATCCTGAATACGCGGACCGCTATTGGTGAAAATCAAGCTGCCCGTGCCAGTGAGTTTATAGTCCACATTCGAAATCGCGGTTCCGCCAATGACTCGATAATCGACTGTGACCGGGCTGGCCGCCGCGTCCGGATCCGCGCTGATCTCAACCGCGATTACCGGAGAACTCAACGACTCAGGCCCACTGGAAGAGGTGCGGGTAAAGCCCACGGCCGGCAGTGCTCCCGAATCACCGTCGTTGAGGGTAAGAAGCGCCTGGTATTGCGACCCGAGGTTGTAGGTCGAATTGGTCGTGAGTTGAATGATCACTGTCTCGGGCTCTTCTCGATAGTTGTTCTCGACCGGTGTGATAGTGATGTTCGCGCTGTTGGTGCCTGCCGGGATTGTTACCTTGCCCCCGATCGCGGCATAATCGCTGCCGGGAATTGCCGAGCCGCCAGTGATGAAATTAACGACAAGGTTGTTAGCGATACTGCCTGCACGGGTCACCGTGAACTCTCCCACCGTGCCGGGTTCGACCGCCGGATCGACTGTCGCGGCAATGGTGACCGTGGGCAAATTCTTATCCTGAATGGTCACGGTCGCACTCCGCGGTGAGCCGACGTTGTAGATCGGCGTGTCGGAAAGATAGGCGACTACTGTCAGGTCTCCCTCTGTGGTTTGGTTATCGACCGGCGTGACAGTTATCGGGACAGAAACGCTTCCGGCTGGTATGACGACTGAGCCGGAAAGCGGCACATAATCTCTTCCGCTGATCGCTGTGCCTCCCACGAGGTAACTCACCTGCAGGTCCTCAGACAGGTCCCCGATGCGAGTTACAACAAATGCGCCGTTCCGGCCGGCCTCGCGAGCGGTGGGGGCAGGTGCGTCAATGGTGACGGTTGGGAGGTTATCATCGACGATCGTAACGCTGGCGCTGTCGGTTCCGACGCGGTACGCCGAATTGGTCGCCAGCGTCACGATGACCGTTTGATTCGGCTCGACGTAGAGGTTTTGAATGGCTCTGACAGGTAGATTGACGAAACTCTGCCCGGCGGGAATCGTCACCGAGTCCGGCAATGGCACGTAGTCGATGCCGCTGACGGCGCTGCCACTGACCGCGAACAAGATCGTCAATGGATTATCAACTGCGCCAAAACGCGTGAGAGTGAACAGGCCGATGTCCTGCCCGCTTTCGGTCGCGACATCATCAAGCGCCAGGATGGAAACGAGCGGACTGGTCGGCGCGTCGTCGTCGCGGATCGCCAGGGTCGCTTCCGCGCCTCCGTCCGCCAGGGCGTAGTCAGGATAGGTCTGGAACCACGTTGGCTTCAAATCGACCGGGACAACTTCCCAGCCGGGAACGTAAACACTGTTGGTGATGTTCGTGTCGTTCAAAAATGCCAGCGACTGAACGGGCAACGCCAGCGTCAGCGTAACAGTTTGCGTTCCTTCGTAAGCGGTTTCATTGACAGGGTTGACAACAATATCCGTGGATGCCGCGCCCGCCGGTATGGTCACTGAATAAAACTCGTAAAGGTTAGTGACCAGTTGGCCAAATCCCTCGTTTAAGCCAACATTTGTCAGCGTCAAGCTATTGGTCGGAATTGTATATTTGCTGCCGAGCGGAGCAGTTCCGCTGACCTGGAAAAGGACGGTCTGCGCCGCATTGGTCGGACCAATGCGCGTGACAGTGAACCTGCCGGAGTTCGGGACCGCCTCGGATGCCGCGCCGCTTGGAACGATGCCGACAGTTGGGAGCGGCGTGGCCAGATAATCAATGCCGGTGGCGTCCGCGCCGACCAGATTGACCGGGTTGAAAAAGTCCAAAGGCTCAATTCTATAACCAAACAGGAAAGCGGCATTCGTGTAAGTTCCGGGAGCAAGGTTTACCAGCGTATAATTGCCCTGACTATCGGTGGAGCTCCAACGGTAATCAGCACTGTACAGACCGTTGGTGCCAACGGCGCCGTTATGCACACGCACCCCCGGCAAAGGATTACCCAAATTATCCATCACCCGCCCACTGACACGGAACGTGCCCGGCGAGCCAACAGTGATGACGATGTACGCGCTGGCAAGGCCGCCTTTCATGTCGCTGACCTCACATCGCACAACGTATTCGCCCTCCGTGTTCCAACTCTTACTCACGCTGCTGGAATTACCGCCGAAAGTACTGTCGCCGAAGTCCCAATAATAAGCCAATGCGTCGCCGTTGAGGTCATTCGCGGTGGCGACGAAATCCACAAAGGTGTTTGTTCCAGTCCGGTCCGCAGTCGCATTGATTGAAATCGTCGGAGGTAAGTTGGTCGGAACCGATGCGATGTTTACCACCACGTCGATCCATGCGTCTGGCGCGGAGCCGCCCTTGGCAACCGGGGTCAGATGCACGTTGGCGGAAGGATCGGTGAAAGTTCGTCCAATGACCAAAGCGGCATCTTGTTTGCCGCTCGCGGTTCCCGGGGTCGTGTCGAGGAGTTGGCTGCCTCCGCCGGTCTGCGACCAGGAGTTCCAGTGCAACTCGATGCCATTTTGCAACCACGGGTTGCTAATCTGTGAGCGATAATCCGCCCAATAATCACGTTCAAAATCCTTCCTGACTTTCAGCGCGTAAGAACGTCCGTAGGTCAGGAGCGGGGTATCCATCGCGTAAACTCGATACGTGCCGTTGGAAATCACCGTCCGCACATAAGGGTCCGGCATCCAGCGAAGATGATTCTTGGCCACCGCGTTATAGTGCCCTCCGCCGCTTCCCATGATGTCGAAGGAGTCGCCGTATTCTGCGTCGGTGCCGGGACCGATCACACTGTCATGGCCGAGCAGACTGTCTGGATCGAACGGCAGGTTGCTGGGATTGGGAGGATTGTTGGTTGTCCACGGCGGCCGAACAGTATTCCAGGAGTTGGCGTGGAACAGGCCGTAGTTGTGCCCCAATTCGTGTGCCGCTATGCCCACCCCCGTCGCTTGCAGCCAAACGCCGCGACCACCCACCGCCGCCAGACCACCCCAATTAAAGCCGGGCACAGAACTGTGCCGCACAATATCCAAATCATAGTTCACGTAGTTGTATCCCACTGCTTTCGCGGCCAGCCGCGCGTCAGCCTGCAAAGTTCCTGGCCCGTTCGTGCCGTACCACAGCTTGGTCTGGGGCAACTGCAACAGCGGCGTCACCGTGCTGATAATCGCGGTTGTGTCGTAGGAAGCCTCAACGAAGTAGGCGTTGACCTGGTTCATCAAGTCCGTTGCTTCAGCTTCTGTGATCGGCTCGATTAGATCATCCGCAAAATTCACCCGCATAAAGAGCAAGGTCTTGGTGCCTTGAGTGAGGCTGCTTGAAATGGGTGAACCATTGGTGCTGATGATGCCTCCGTCCGGAAGGGTCAGCGCCCCCTCAGCCGCAGCCAATCGTTGGTTCAACACGATCGCATGGGATACAGAGCATACGCTCAGGAGCTGCCCTCCATAATCCAGCAGGGTTTCCTCCGGAGGGCTGGTGGAACGCCGGCCACAGACCGCGCAGGCGGTGTTCGAGGACCTCTGTCCCGCATTGAGTAGAGCCTGCGCTTCTTCTCGTTCCAACACGCGAACTGGATCTTCATGGACTGCCATGTCCGTATCAACAGCAATTCCAAATAATGCGGCATTCGGCGTGGTCACTTGGTGCAAACGCCGCCCGTAAACATAAGCGTCATAGAGTTTGGTTTTGACATTGATCTGCCGTGTGATCCCCAGCTTTCCAACCGTCTGTCCGGGCCAGGTGTCAGCCGCGAACACTTTGAAGTTCCCACGCCCGCTCACCTGCTCTTCGAGTTGAGTGGCGACGGATGCAGGCAACGCATTGCGTATCTTCCAAGGCGCCGCCAACCCCAATGCCCGTCGGGGATTGCTCTTGATCAGGATCGACAATGCTTCCCGACGCGCTTTCGCCAGCGCCACACCTTCGGCCTCCAACAACGCTTTGTCCGCGGCGGTCGGTGCGGCCATGTATCTTTGTGACCAAACACCAAACTCGGAAAAAGCCGAACCCGCGTTCACGGGTTGGCGGCCTTGAAAAGGAGCAGCCACGACAAGGCTGTTGGTGTTCTGAGCTGCACCCGATTGCGCATTGAATTGCGTAGCGGCTGGAGCGGAAGCGGGCTTTGCCGGGCCGGGAGGATTGGCGGCGGAAAGACCATTCGTGGTCTGTACCGCCTGTTGTCGCGCGCTCCTGGTTCGGGAAAGCCTCCCATTTGGGGCACTCAGGAACGCGAGAGCCAAAGCAATCACCACCAGGCAAGCGATGAACCATTTTGATTTATTCATTCAGAAACCAATCGCCAACATCATCTGAACTCCGCCTTTGGATGATCGTAAGGTACGCTCCAACGTTGCAGCCATCTAACGTCCGCAACCTGCGAAAAGCAAGCTCTAAAACAGCTTGCCGCTGGTGTCGAGGCTCGCGCGATAAATCTTGCCATCAACTTTCATTCTGCCGTAAAAACACCCGTGCTCGTGCTGACGTATAGCAGCAGGTTGGGGTCGCGAAGGTCGGTGGGGTTTTAGCATTCTCGGATTTGTCCCTGGTTGGCGTTTTCATCGCCTGAGACCTGCGGGGTGCAAACCGGGATACAATGCTAAAATGGCATCGGTAAAAGCACGTTAACAACAAATGAGTTGCCTCGGTAGCTCAATTGGTAGAGCAGTTGACTCTTAATCAATTGGTTTCAGGTTCGAGTCCTGACCGGGGCACCACTCCACGAAGCACTTCTGAAAAGGAGAAATCGCCGCCTGCTCGAGAGTAGCATCAAAAGTAGTAACTGGTGCGAAACATTGGGGGGTTCATTCGCGGTCGGCCAACCAATGTTACCCGACTTTTCAGTTACGACGCCGAAATGGCTTCGGATGAGGCCAGGTTCAGACGGAGTGGACCTAAATCTTCTTGGTCTTGCGCCAACGATAGAGGGTGGTGGAGTGGATCCCAAGCTGGGCTGCTACCCAGGTAAGATCGTTGCCGCTGGATTCCAAAAGTTGCCGCGCCATTTCGAGCTTCTGTTTTCGATTGAGAGCGACCGGCCGACCATCCGCTGCTGCCGGCGCCGTATGAGATGACTGGTGAAGAGATGCCGCGCGGGAGTGGATTCTTTGGGGGACTTCCCACCAGGCCGCCCGGAGCACGGGGCCGTCGTAAAGGATGACCATCCGGTCGATTGCGTTTTTCAATTCGCGCACGTTTCCCGGCCAGTCGTATTGTTGGAATTTATGAATCAGTTCCGGTTCAGCACTATCAAAATGTTTGCCGAGCCTTTCGCCAGCCGCCTTCAAAAACGCCAACGTCAGCAGCGAGATGTCGGCCGGACGGGTGCGCAGCGGCGGGACGTGCAGGATGACTTCCGAGAGCCGATAATAAAGGTCGGAGCGAAACTTCCCCTCCATGATTTCACTTTCCAGGTTGCTGTTGGTGGCGGACAGCACGCGTACCTCCGATTGCAGCTCGGTGTTCCCGCCGACGCGGCGGGCTTTGCGGGTTTCGAGAAATCGGAGCAACTTCGGTTGGAGTTTGACGTCCAGTTCGCCGATTTCATCGAGAAAGAGCGTCCCGCCGGCGGCGTGTTCCACCAGTCCTTCGCGTGTCTTGTTGGCGCCGGTGTAAGCCCCTTTCTCCGCGCCAAACAGCTCGGCTTCCATGAGCTCCTTCGGAATCGCAGCGCAATTGACAGCTACAAAAGCGCCGCGGGCGGAGGCGATGTGGAGCGCGTTGGCCACGCGCTCTTTTCCAACGCCGGATTCGCCCAGGATGAGGACGCTGGCCACGGTTGGGCCGAGGCGTTCGATCGCCTGCCGCAGCGATTTCATGGCCGTTGATTGGCCGACGAGGAGATCTTTCGAGCCGAGAGGCGCGCCGCCGTACAACTGCAGCCAAAGCTTCTGCGAGTCCACTACCTTGCGCAGCGCTTCGAGCCAGCGCTCGTCGCCATCGGAAGCGAGCAGGACATCGTACGCGCCATCGCGGGCGGCATTCATGATTTCAGCCGAACTGAGCTGGTCGCTCACGACAATGTAGCAGCGATTGGCTTGCGCAAGCTTGACTCGCAGTTGCGGCCAGTCGGCGTCGGCAAGCGTTTTGAAGGGGAGTAAGTAAATGAGTTCAGCCGAGTCGTGATTCAAGTCGCGGACCGTGTCCTTGCTGAAGTGCTGGCAGCGGATCCCGAGTTGCCTCAGGCGCGGCGCGCAGTTCCAGAGAGGGCCGTTTCCTAAAACTAAAGCCAACATAAAGTCAGTGGAAGATTACTAGATTTGCATTGCGTTCGCAATGCTATAATACGCGCTGCAAAACAGGCAAGGCGCGACCGATTCAGTTTCCTTTGCGGGGACACAATTCAGCTAGGCCACCTGATCCAATTTGCTCTTTTCAAGGTGGAGCGCCTGGCGCACGCGATCGAATTCGGTCTCGATTTCTTTCAACAGACGGGATGAAATTTGTAAGGCGCGGCGCCCTGCGTTTTCTTCAAGCTTTTCGCAAAGGCCGGCCATTTTGACTGCGCCGATGCTGCCGGCGCAGCCGCGCAGGTTGTGAGCAGCGGCGGCGAGTGCGTCGGCGTCGTACTGCGTGGCTGCGTTTCGCATTTCTCTCAAGCGCTTGGGCGTCTCCTGAATGAAAAGATCGATCAGTTCCACAACCGGATCGGGTTTGTCGGGCCGGCGCAATTGCCGCAACAAAGCGAGGGCCGCCGGATCAAGGATCGTCCCGTTTGTGTCGGACGCTTCGGCGAGGGCGAGGTAATCGATGGCCCCGAGCAGAACTTTTTCGAGAGCATGCAACTGGACAGGTTTGCTGATGTAGTCGTCCATGCCGGCGGCAAGACATTTTTCACGCGCGCCGTTCACTGCATAGCTCGTCATTGCGATGATGTAGGCGCGCTTGGGCGCGCCGTCGCTTTGACTGGCTTCGCGCTGACGAATTTCCATCGTGGTCTTGTAACCGTCCAGATCAGGCAATTGGCAGTCCATGAAAATGATATCGTAATGGACCAGTTCCAGGGCCTGCAGAACCTCACAGCCATTGGCCACGGCGACCGCCCGGCATCCGAACTTCTCCAGCAAACCAACCGCAACCTTCTGGTTGATGGTGTTGTCTTCCGCGACCAAGACGTGCAACAGGTGCATATCGGCGCGCAATGATTCCCCGGTTGAGCCGGTCACGCTCTCGCGGCGTTGCTGCCAGAATCGCGTCTCGCTCGGCACGGTCGCCGTCAGCACACTGACCAGACAGTCGACGAGTTGCGCCTGCTTCACCGGTTTGACCAGAAAAGCGCCCACGCCCGCCGCCCTTAGCAGGGCGGTGTCATTGCGCGGCCCTAACGAGGTCATCAGCAACAGACGCGTTTGCGCTATCACCGGGTCGGCTTTGATGGTACGGGACAGGCTCAAACCATCCATTCCGGGCATCTGCATGTCCAAAATCGCCAGCATGAAGGGATCGGTGCCAGCGGCCTCTCGTCGCAGCAGTTTCAATGCTTCTGTTCCGTTGGTTGCGCCAACCGGCCGCATTCCAAGGGCGGCGGTCTGATGGAGCAGAATGCTTCGGTTCGTTTCATTATCGTCCAGGACAAGGACCCGCACCGCGTCGAGAATGCCTTTGCTGGGCGGGGCCGCGACAGGTTGTTTTTGCCTTTCGAATTTTGCAGTAAACCAAAACGCTGAGCCCTGGCCCAGAGTGCTTTCGACACCGATCTGGCCGCCCATCATTTCCACCAATTGTTTGGAGATAGCCAGACCAAGACCGGTTCCGCCGTATTTGCGCGTGGTGGATCCGTCGGCCTGGGAGAAGGCCTGAAACAGGTAAGGCAGCGCGTCGGGAGGGATACCGATGCCGGTGTCGGTCACCGTGAAGCAGACGGTCACGTGCGTGTTGGTCTCGCTCTCGCGGGTCACGCGAAGGATCACTTCTCCCTTTTCGGTAAACTTGATCCCGTTGACTACCAGGTTGGTGATCACCTGTCGGAGTCGGCCAGGGTCGCCGCGCAGGCGGGTCGGGACATCGTCGTAAATGATGGAGATAAGCTCGATCTGTTTGCTTTGAGCGCGTTCCGCCAGGAGTTCGATGGTGCTTTCGACGGTGCCTCGCAGGTCGAAGTCCAATGTCTCGAACTGCAACTTGCCAGCCTCGATTTTCGAGAAGTCAAGGATGTCGTTGATAATTGTCAATAACGTGTCGGCGCTGGCCTGGACGGTTTTAAGAAACTGCTTTTGTTCGGGCGTCATCAATGTGTCCTGAAGCAGAACGGTCATGCCGATGATGCCATTTAAGGGCGTGCGCACCTCATGGCTGATATTGGCCAGAAATTCCGATTTGATCCGCGCCGACTCGAGCGCTTCATCGCGCGCTTTGGCCAACTCCACCTCGAATCGCTTGCGGTCGGTGATGTCGAGGATGAGCGTCAGTATGCAGCGTTCGCTCTTCAGTTCGATCAACTCGGCGGCGCCGAGACCTTCGCGAATTTCTCCGGACCTGGTGCGGAAGGCGCATTCGACGTTGCGGAGAGAGCCGTCATCGCGGAGGCCCTGCACAAAAGCAACGCGGTGGTCGGGGCTCACCCACATGCCCAACTCCAAGGCCGTGCGGCCAATGACCTCCTCGCGCGAATATCCCATCAGTTGCAGAAAGCTGTCATTCACGTCGATGAAACGCCCTTCCGCCAGCGTGGCGATGGTAATCGCTACTGGACTGGCGAGAAACGCTTTCGAAAATAGCTCCTCCGACTGGTGCAGCTTTTCTTCCGCTCGTTTGCGCTCCGTGACGTCGCGCGCGTTGATCACGATGGCCTGGACGCTGGGCTCGTTCAAGAGGTTGGTTCCGGTGCCCTCCATCCAATGCCACGAGCCGTCCTTGTGGCGGATACGATAATGCGTGGTGATGGTGCTGCCTGGCTTATGAGCCAGGTCGTCGAACAGCTTTTTCGTCATCTCGACGTCGTCGGGATGGATAAATTCAAATGCGCTGTGACCGACGACCTCAACGCCGGCGTAACCCAGATTTCGGAATGTTGCCGGTTCAGCATCATAGAGGATTGTTCCTTTTGGGTTGATGAGGGAAATGGAATCCGAGCTTTTCTCGATCAGCGCCCGGAAGCGGCGCTCGCTTGTTTCAAGGATTTGTTCAGCTTCCCTGCGCCTCGAGATGTCCTCAATGATTCCCAGCGCGTAAAGCGGTTTGCCGTCGCGGCCACGGATCAGGGAGGCGGTCAGATGCGCCCAAATGACGCGCTGGCCCTTTGTGACGTAACGTTTTTCCAGTTGATAACTGGGAGTCTCCTCGTTGAATAATTTGCCTCCCAGTTGCAACGTTTGATCAACATCCTCCGGGTGGGTGATATCAACGAAGCGAAGACCCACCAATTCCTGTTCCGTGTAACCCAGCATTTGGCAGAGGGCGCGGTTGGCCTTGAGGATCCGAAAATCAGCGCTGCCCAGCACGATGCCGATCGGGCCTTCTTCGAAAGCTTTGCGGAACCGCTCCTCGCTTAGCCGAAGCGCTTCCTCGGACCGCCTGAGGTTCTCCGCCAAAAGAGTCAGCTCACGCGCGTGCAGCTCGGCGCTGCGTCGGCGCAACCATAAATAAACCGACGCGATAAGCAGCACCGACACAGCGAGGCTCGTTATGATGAACCGGTACGGCGGGATCGGAGAAAAATCGAAATCCTGTGCCTCGCGCGGGATCAGTCGGTAGCCGGAGTTGAACGGAGGGTCTTTGCAAAACTGACCGGCAATGCCGACAACCTCTGCTTTACCGCCACGCAAGAGCCGGTCAGCGAACTGAGCATCGCCGAAAAAACGGTCCGAGACGATCACCGGGATTTCACCCGAACGATCCCGCAGCACCAAGCCGCGTTTCTTATCGAGGAGATCCGGAGGCACGACCAGCTCCCCGGCCACGCGCACGAGCTGGCCCGAATAACGCTCGCCGAGCAAATCCGCCGTCAAGACCTCTCGGGGCTTGGGCAGCGTCCCTGAGCCCAACCGTCGGATTTCGACCAGCATCAACTCTTCCATTCCGTTGTGCTGTGACAGTTTTCCGCGCGCCTGGACGGAGTCGCCGCGCTTGAAGCCGCTGCTGAACAAGGCTGTGTTGCGTGTGAATAGCACGATGCCGCCGGTGCTGTCCTGCAAGTTGACGATGGTGGCATATTCCGTCGAGTCAGGGCCGAATCCGCCAAGGTTAATGGGGTCGCAGCTCAGGACGCCCGAGAGCGTGAAGGTTTCGCCCAGGCGGTCAGGAACAAAATTGCCGTCGTTGTCGCGAAGGACCTCCTGAATCGGGGTAATTCTTTCCGCCCCCTGCGCGGATGCGACAAGGAGCGAGACGATTGCGAAACAAAAAACGAGGAGGCGCCCGTTTGAATGCCCTCTCGCGAAAGCTGGCTCTCGTCGCGAAACGGAGGGCGCGTCCGCAGAGACACCGGACACTTGCCGCAACGGTGAAATCAAAATCGGCATGCAACGATTCCCGCTTTTTGTTGAGTTGCGCTTTCGATTCGCCGCCCGTCGCAACTTTTTCGCTCCGCCACTGGGACATCCGCGAACAACGCTCTTGGCTTTCGGGAAATGGAGGTTCCTCCCGGTGGCGACACGGGCTTTGTCAGCAACCTTTCAAGGTCACTTTGAGTGCTTTTGATTTTCCCGGCGGACGTTGCCTTAGTCAAGACCAATCCGGGAGAAAAAGTGAGTTTTCCCGACTGCAGCAGGGAAATCTCCAGATTCATCGCGGCATCCGTTTTATTGCGGCGCCGGGTTGAAAGCTGGGGGCTTGCAACCAAGGGCGGTTCCTATAATCTGAGTGCTTCCCCGAGTTTGCGGGAGGACAAGTCGCGATCAGTTTGGAAAAAGATTGGAGTGGACGGCAGGCCGGCGAGGATTCATAGATTTTTAAACAGAAAGCTTATGAAAATAAAAGTGCAGATCCTGGGAGACACTCTTAACATCGAAGGAGTCAAGGAACTGAGTGCCGCCAATGCAAATTCCTTTCGCGATCAGGTGCGCGGCGCGCTGGCCGAACGCTCGAAGAACATCGACGTGGATTTGTCGCAAACGCTGTTTTTGGACAGTTGCGGTCTGGGCGCGTTGATCTCATTGCACAAGACGGCTTGCACGCGAAACGGAACGGTGCGATTGCTGAATCCAACGCCGCCCGTCGAGCAGATTCTTGAGCTCACCCGTCTGCATCGGGTCTTCGAGATCGTCAAGAAATAGGAACGCATGTCCGAATCGCCCGGCAAATCCTCGCGCGGAGTCGCGTTGCGGCTTTCGCTCGCCTGCGACCTCACGGAGGTGCGGCCCGCTATCCTGGCCGTGCGCGGGTTCCTGACTGAACAAGGTCTGGCGGAAAAGGATTTGACGAAGTGCGAACTGGCGCTGGCCGAAGCCTGCAACAACGCCATCAATCATGCCGCCGACGGGACGAAATCGAAAGCGATTGAAATCGAAGTGATCTGCAACGCGGCGAAAGTCGAGTTGCGCGTCAACGACCACACGCCGGGTTTCGACTGGCCGCAGCGCGTCCAGCTGCCGGATTCCGAGAGCGAGCGTGGCCGGGGTTTGTACCTCATCCAGTCACTCATGGACAGCTCGGTATATTTTCGTGGTGCGGGCGAGAATTCCCTGTGGATGTGCAAGAACCGTCCGTCGCAAACGGGTTCCGTCACATTGCCTCCCGCAAACCTGGAGGAATTGAATCGCCGGCTGGCCGAGAGCGAACAAATCATCAACGACATGGCGGAGGAGCTCAGCTCGTGTTATGAAAGCCTTTCGGCCATTTTTCGTTTCAGCGCCGAGCAGGGAAAGTCAATCAGTTTGGAGAATTTTTCGAGGCACCTGCTGAGCGACTTGCTCCGAATCACTGCCGCGGACTGGTTCGTGCTGCGCCTGGTTCCCAAGGAACAGTCCCGGCTCGTCGTATTCACCGCATCCGAAGCGGGGTTGGTTCTGGAGCCGCTGGAGGTGCCGCTCACGGCGGATTTGGCCCGTCCGGTGGAGGTTCGTTCTGCGTTGAACCGCCAGGACATCTGGTTCGACCAGCAAAAAGCGCTGGAGGCTGACGATCCGCTGCAGCGGGCCAAACCGGACTCGCTGGGATTGGTGCATCCGTTTTATTTCGGTGATACGCTGATCGGCGCCCTCACGGTGGGGAAAACAATCTCGCGTGTTCCGTTCTCCGCGGCGCAAACCAACGTGGTGCATACCTTCGCTGATTTTCTTGCGATTCAAATCGTCAACGCACGCTTTCAAGAGGAGCGTGTCAACAACCTGCTCGTCTCACGCGATCTGCAGATTGCCAAGAACATCCAGCGCTCGCTATTGATGAAAACAGTGCCGCAATTGCCCGGCTTCGGTCTGGCCGGTTACTGCGAGAGCGCGCGCCAGGTGGGCGGCGATTTTTATGATGCAGTCAAATTGTCCGACCACGCGTTGCTATTGATTATTGCCGACGTGATGGGGAAAGGGATTCCCGCGGCCATGTTTGCGGCGATCTTGCGCAGTTTGTTGCGCGCCTTGCCGGAATTGACCAATCAACCTTCCGAACTGCTCTCGCGGGTGAACCGGCTGCTGTTCGATGAACTGTCCGAAGTGGACATGTTCATCACGGCGCAACTGGTTTACGTTGATATCGGGAAACGACGGCTGATTACCGCCAGTGCCGGCCATTGCCCCTTGCTGCTGGCCGTCCGTGGCGAGGCGGAAGTCAAAATGCTGTCGCCCGAAGGAATGCCCTTGGGAATCCTGCCCGACACGCCTTTCACGGACGAAACGGCTGAGTTGCCCCGGAACTGCCGTGTTCTGCTCTACACGGACGGCCTGACCGAAGCCCGCAATGCACGAGGCGAACTCTTCGGCCTGGAGCGCTTGCTGGAATGGCTCAAGGAAACCACGACCCGCCCGCGGAAGGCCGAGGAGTTGAAGGACGAACTGGCTGCAGAACTCGCAAAATTTCAGGTGAATACAAGCTTGAAAGATGATCAGACTTTCCTGATCATGGCGGAGTGAAACGTCGATATGCCGCATAAGATACTGATCGTAGATGACGAGCCGTTCATGTTGCGCTTGATTCAGCATCATCTGGAACACGCCGGCTATGAAATGATCAAGGCCCGCAACGGGCGCGAGGCGGTTGAAGCTGCCACGCGCGAAAAACCCCG
Source organism: Verrucomicrobiota bacterium (assembly GCA_003218515.1). Classification (GTDB taxonomy): domain Bacteria; phylum Verrucomicrobiota; class Verrucomicrobiia; order Limisphaerales; family AV2; genus AV2. The sequence goes on from QHNT01000154.1 coordinate 21,271, forward strand.
CCTCGTCGTCATGGATGCCATGATGCCAAACATGGATGGTCTCTCTGCCCTGCGGCAACTCAAGCAGGGGGCGTCCACGCGCGCCATTCCGGTCATCATGCTCACGGCCAATCCGCATAAGTACACCCGCGAGGAAGCGGAATCGTCCGGCGCGGCGATTTTCCTGACCAAACCCTTCAGCCCCACCCAACTCCTGGAGGAGATTCGCAAGCACACCTTGGACAGCAACGCCCCTCAACACTGAAGGGGCCTGCCGCGTCAGGCACTTTAACAGCGCTGCCGGATTAAACGTTGGCTTTTTCTTTGCTACCTGCGGGCTCCGGTATAAATTGCCTCGCAATGTTAGCATGAACGCTTCAAATCAAACAGCAGCATTTGTCCGATTTGCATTCTGTGCGTTCCTCTGGACTTTGTTGATTGCACGCGGGCGGGCAGACCCGTCAAAAGTCAGCCTGATTCGCGCGCCCGACGGCGGCATTCAGCCGCAGGCCGCAGTCGATGCCAAAGGTGTTGTTAACTTGATCTACTTCAAAGGCGAACCGCAGGGCGGCGACATTTTTTACGTGCGCCGCAAACCCGACGAAGAGGCTTTTTCACCGCCCATCCGGGTCAACCGCCAGGCGGCGAGCGCGATAGCCACGGGCACGATTCGCGGCGCGCAACTGGCCATCGGCAGAAACGGCCGGGTTCATGTGGCCTGGATGGGAGGCCAAGGCGCGGCTCGCGCCGCGGTAAACGGCAAGGAAGTCACGCCGATGCTGTACACTCGATTAAATGATGCAGGCACGGCATTTGAACCGGAGCGCAACGTCATCACCTGGGCAGCCGGGCTGGACGGAGGCGGGTCCGTCGCGGCCGATTTGCAGGGCAACGTTTATGTCACCTGGCACGCGAGTCCGCCCGGAAACCAAAGGGGCGAAGCCGGACGCGCGGTCTTTGTCACCCATTCGACCGACGAGGGAAGAACGTTCGAACGCGAGGCGCAGGCGAATCGCGGCGCAACCGGCGCCTGCGGCTGCTGCGGCATGCGGGCTTTCGCGGACTCGAAAGGGAGGCTTTACATCGTTTATCGCGCGGCGGATGAAATCAGCCGTGACATGACGCTCCTGGTTTCGCGCGATCACGCCGCGAGCTTCGATCTGGAGACGGTGAACCAATGGATGATTAAAAGTTGTCCGATGAGCAGTTGTGCGTTCGCCGAGAGCGCTTTCGGCGTTGTGGCCGCCACGGAGCGGGATGGCCAGGTTTACTTCAATGTGATCGAGCCCGAAACGTTGAGCCTTTCGCGTCCGGCTCCGGCTCCCGGCGGCGAAAAACGCAAACACCCGGTTGTGGCTGCCAACTCAAAAGGGGAGACCCTGATGGCCTGGACGGAAGGCACCGCCTGGCAAAAGGGCGGCGCGCTCGGATGGCAGCTCTTTGATAAACATGGCAAAGCAACTGCTGAAAAAGGTCGTGCCGACGGCGTGCCAGTCTGGAGCCTGCCAGCGGCCTATGCCCAATCAGACGGCAGTTTTGTGGTGGTTTATTGAGGCCGGCCGAATTGTGCCGACGCGGAATGAAGCCTGTGGCAGGAACGTTGACACTGTCAGGCAGGCTGTTTAGTGTGACACCAACTAAACCTTAAACGAAAATGGTCAGGATTTTTTTAATCATTGCGATCGTGGCTGGCATCGCCGCATTGGCGGTCAGCCAGTTGGTGGTGGCGACCAAAATCAACACGCTGACCTCCGACCTGGAAACGACAAAGCAGAGTTTATCGACTTCTCAAGAAGCCGAGCGTAAAGCCAGGAAGGAAGCCAAAGACGCCGGGACGGCGGCGGACAAAGCCAAAAAGGAACTGGATACAGCCAGGAACGACCTCGCTGCCGCAAGTGAGAAGGCGGACCAGCAGGAAAAGCGCGCCAACGAAGAAAACAAGGTCCTGGCGCGCTCGCTCAAGCAGACGAAGTCTGAGTTGGATTTGCTGACGGGAGTGAAAACGAAGGTTGAGTTGCCTCCGGACTTGAAAGGCAAGGTCGTCGCGGTCGATCCGAAATATGAATTTGTGGTCCTGGACATTGGGCTGGACGACGGCGTGTTGGCCCGCGGCGAAATGCTTGTGAATCGCTCCGGCAAACTGGTTGCCAAGGTTCGGATCCTGACCGCCGAATCTCATCGGAGTGTCGCCAACGTCCTGGCGGACTGGAAGCAGGGAGAAATCATGGAAGGCGATGTCGTTTTGGTTGGCTTATAATATTCATGCAACGCAAATCTGTCAGTCTTTCGCTTGGGCTTTTTCTGCTGCTGTTGGTGGTTGTCGGCGGCCTTTGTTCCGGCTGTGCGAGCACCGAACCCGAAAACGCGTCGTCGCGACCGTGGAACGAGCCGCGCGGCTGGGAAACCGGTTTGCCGCCAGCGATGTACCAAGGGCGTTGATTCTACACGACCGACGGGCTGCTGTGGCCTCCTCTATTTCGCGAACTCCACGCACCGCGTCTCGCGAACGACTGTGACGCGGATTTGTCCAGGGTATTGCAGGGACGCTTCAATCTTTCGGGCAATGTTGCGCGCGAGGACAAAAGCCTGCTCATCGTCAATTTGTTCCGGCTGAACCACCACCCGCAACTCCCGGCCGGCCTGGACGGCGAAACATCTATCAACTCCTGGAAAGGACAGGCCGATCTTCTCCAGGTTTTCCAATCGGTTGATATAAGTCGTCATCGTTTCCGAGCGAGCGCCGGGGCGCGAGGCGCTGATGGCGTCGGCGGCGCTGACCAGTATTCCCAGAACATTCGTGTGGGGGACTTCGTCGTGATGCGAGGCCACGCCGTTGATTACGTCTTCGGATTCGCCGTAACGCTTGATGAACTCAGCCCCGATGATGGCGTGGGAACCTTCGACTTCATGATTGATGGCCTTGCCGATGTCGTGCAGCAGGCCAGCCCGCTTGGCGGTGGTAACGTCGAGTCCTAATTCCGCTCCCATCAGAGCCATCAGCTGAGCGACTTCTACCGAGTGGTCAAGGATGTTCTGCGAGAAACTGTGGCGGAAGCGAAGCCGGCCCAGTCGCTTCACGATTTCGACGTGCATCGGCGGCAATCCGAGTTTGAAGACCGCCTCCTCGCCGGCATGTAAGATGGCTTCGTCCATTTCCTGCGAAACTTTGGTCACGACTTCCTCGATACGCGTCGGATGAATGCGCCCGTCGAGAATCAGCCGTTGCATCGCTTCGCGCGCAATTTCGCGCCGCACCGGGTCGAAACCGGACAACACGACCGCGTTGGGCGTGTCGTCGATGAGCACCGTGATCCCCGTGGCCGCTTCGAAGGCGCGAATATTGCGCCCTTCGCGGCCGATGATCCGCCCTTTGATGTCGTCACCCTGCAACGCCACTGTGGCCGTGGTTGTTTCAAAAGTGTGTTCGCCAGCGTACCGTTGGATGGCCAGACTGATCACGCGGCGGGCCTGATCTTCCGCCTTCAGCTTGGCTTCCTCCAGAATGTGCCGCGTCAAATCGGTCGCGTCCCGCAGCGCTTCTTGTTCAACTTCTTTCAAGAGCAACCCGCGGGCCTCGGTTTCGCTCAAATGGGAAAGTTTTTGGAGCTGTTCCTTGCGCAGCCTGGCAAGCCAGACCAACTCGTTGCGTTCGGATTCGACCGTGCATTTCTTTTCTTCCAGATCCTGCTGCTTGTCGCGCAAATCCTTTTCTCGCTGCACCAGTCCTTCGAGTTGTCGGTTGATTAACGATTCCCGTTCCGCCAGACGCTGTTCGAAGTCAGTGAGTTCGCGCCGGCGTGTGCCGAAGGACTTTTCGGTTTGCTCGCGGAGTTTCAGAGCCTCTTCATTGGCGGCCAGCCGCGCCTCGCGCAAAATGGCCTCGACTTCCCGGTGGGCGCTTTCCACCAGTGATTTCTCCTCGGCAACGCGTGTGGCGCAATGTTTTCGCTGCTTCCACCGGAAAAACCAGTAACCCAACACTACGCCCGCGGTGAGGAACAGTCCACACTTGATGCCGCGAACGAACGAAAGCAATCGGTCGTAAAATCCCTTTCCCCTTCCGAGCCTTCGCCCGTCCAAAGTGAATGCTACTCCAGGTGCCAGTATAAAGTCCAGTCTCTTTAGCGGCACTTCGAGGCAGTTTGCCCTCGGTTCGACAATTCCAAAGCGGCCTGGCCGCAAATCCTCTGTGAGATCAAGCACCTGACAGGCCAGGTAAGACTGGCTTTCCGGATCAAACCGGGGCAGAGTCAGTGTTTTGCCTGTTGCCAGCGCGTCCCGCAGTAACGCTTCAACATCGAGTTCGTTGGATAGCGGCGCATAGAGCAGGACGATCTGCGCTTCACGCCAAATCCGCTCCTGTTGCAGCCGCGAACAAGCCTGAGTGGACGCTGCGAGGCGATCGGACGGGGAAAACCGCTTCAGTTCGTTGCGAACGCGGCGGCGCAGCGCGGCCTTTTGCTCCCGAACGTTTTCATTCATTGCTGCTCCTGCTCCCGCGGTTGAGTCGGCCCGGCTTTTGGCTTGGGCCGTTGGGCTTTGGCTTGCGCCGTGAGTGTTCGCCATTTCTCGACCCGCTCCTTAATCTTCTTTTCGACGCCTTGATCCGACGGGTCATAGTAATGTTTATCGGCGCCGAGGTACTCCTGAACCACGAAGTGTTCGGGAAAATCGTGGGCATATTGGTAACCCTCGCCGTGGCCGAGCCGCCTGGCGCCCGGATAATGCGCATCGCGTAAATGCTCCGGTACCGGCAGAGTGCGCCCGGAACGAACGTCTCCCAACGCAGCGTCAATGGCGGTGATGACAGAATTACTCTTGTTCGCCGTGGCGATGTAAAGCGCCGCCTCCGCAATCGGAATGCGCGCCTCCGGCCAGCCGATGAATTCCGCCGCTTGAAAGGCCGCGTTGGCCAGCACCAGCGCCATCGGGTCGGCCAACCCCACGTCCTCCGCCGCATGAATCACGATGCGGCGGGCAATGAAGCGCGGGTCCTCGCCCGCGTGGATCATTTTCGCCAGCCAATACAGCGTCGCGTCCGGATCGCTGCCACGCATCGACTTGATAAAAGCGGAAATTGTGTCGTAATGCGCGTCGCCGTCCCCGTCATAAACCACGGCCTTCTTTTGAATGCACTGTTCCGCGACGGCCAGATCAATATGAATAAAGCCTTCGTTGGCAGGCGCGGTGGTGAGCGCGGCGATCTCCAGCGAGTTCAACGCTTTGCGGGCGTCGCCATCGGCCACTTTTGCCAGGTGACGCAACGCGGCTTCGTCGGCTCGCATTTTGAAGCGACCTAGACCCCGTTCCGTGTCGGCCAGCGCCCGTCTGAGCAATTCGTAAAGTACATCTTCGCCCAACGGGCTGAGTTCAAAAATCTGTGAACGTGAGACCAGGGGCGAGTTGACGAAGAAAAACGGGTTGTGCGTCGTCGCTCCGATCAAACGCACCACGCCGCTCTCCACGTCCGGCAGCAACACGTCCTGCTGCGCTTTGTTGAACCGGTGAATTTCGTCGATGAACAGAATCGTCGATTGTCCCTTGTTCTCCAGCCGATTGGCCGCCGTCGAGAGCACCCGTCGCATGTCGGCCACATTTGACTCGACGCCGCTGAGCCGTTCAAATTTGCTTTTGGTCTGGTTGGCGATGATTTGCGCCAGCGAGGTCTTGCCTGTGCCGGGCGGGCCGTAAAAAATCAGCGATTGAATGCGGTCCGCCTCAATGGC
>QHNT01000288.1 GCA_003218515.1 Verrucomicrobiota bacterium
ATAATTGTGCGCATCCCCATTCTAAATAGCCAATGTATTTACTTTGTACATTCAAAAATGATTCGAAATGCACATCGACTCCTTAATTCAATGGCAGTGCACCCCGTCCCTCTCCCCCGTATGTGTTTAGCGTGGCGACCGCGCAGTAGTGCAGGTTTCCAAACCTGCTGTATCGCGGGTTTCTAACCCGCAAACGCTTCGCCGCCTCCAAAGCCCCCGAACTGGCGACGGTTCTGCCGATTGGAAATCGGCGATACGGCAGGTTTGGAAAGCTGTGCTACGTCCAAAGGGCGCTAAACAGATACTCTCCCCCCAGGAGAGGGGGAAGCACGCACAGTTCCCAGAATTTTCACGCACTTTGGTGTGACATTGCTTCATGGGGACTCACGTCGGCTGCTACGAGAGCGGTTCAAGCCACCTCGTTTAACGATTCTGTCTTCCAGGCCGTTCTGCTCGCCGCCATTCTCGTTTGCTTCGGTGCGGCCGTAGCCGATAAAGCGGGTTTCACCGAGTGCCATTTCAATCCAGGAAGGCACACTCCATTGAAAGCCTGGTTAGACCAAACGCTGTATGCACCAATGGCCTCCCGTGACGCGAAGCGTTTTCGGCCTTCTCAGCCGCCGCACAAAACTCAAAACCTAGCGCGAACTGTTCTCTTTGCCCTGCTCGGCTGGTTTGCTCTTGCTCCGGCGGTCAAACGCAGTGGGGCGTCCTGACCTGGTTCCCTGCTCCCGTTTGCGCGCCGCAGCCTTCAGCAATTCGTCCTTCAGAAATCCGATCGTTAATACTTCAGCCATAACACGAAAAACAGCACTTCCAATGCCAAAACTCCTGCACGAGAGAAGGTCAACGAATTTCAGGGCATCGCCCGAATTTTGCTGAATTAGACCGCGGTTACAGGCATCTTAAGAGCATGGCTAACATTCTCCTTCGTCCCGGTTGGCACATCGCGGAACGACTCGTGACACCGGAAGCGGCTTTTCTGAATCGCCGTACTTTTCTCAGGCAGATGAGCTTTGCGGGCGCGGCGGGTCTGGCGGCCATGCCGCTGGCTGGCTGCGCCAAAGCCGAACCACCGGACGCCGACAGCAGGACCAGCAGCGCAGCCAACGCAGCGGCGCCGTCGCAAGCCTATCCGGCGTCGCGCAACCACGAGTTCGATCCGAACTGGACGTTCACCAATGAAAAAGTCGCCGGTCGATACAACAACTTTTACGAGTTCACGCTGAGCAAGGATGTCTATCGCTACGTGAACAAGTTCGCCACCACACCCTGGCCGATTCAAATCGGCGGACTGGTGGAAAAGCCAATGACCGTTGATGCGATGGAGTTGGTCGGGATGTTCGGTTTGGAAGAACGCGTTTACCGGCTGCGTTGCGTTGAAGCCTGGGCCATGATAGTGCCCTGGACGGGTTTTCAATTCAGCAAACTGGTCGGGAAAGTTTCGCCGAAGCCGGAAGCCGGATTTGTCCGCTTTGAGACGTTCAACCGGCCGGACCAGGCGCCGGGAATGGCCCAGGTGCCGGGCTATCCCTGGCCTTATTTCGAAGGCCTGCGGCTTGACGAAGCCATGAACCCCCTCACGCTGATGGTCACCGGCATTTATGGCAAGCCGTTGCCGAAGCAGCACGGAGCGCCCATCCGCATGGTTGTGCCCTGGAAATATGGCTACAAAAGCATCAAGTCGGTTGTGAAAATCGAGTTCATCGCGAAGCAGCCAAAGACCTTTTGGGAAACTCTACAACCGGACGAATATCCATTCGAATCGAACGTGAACCCCGACGTGCCGCACCCGCGCTGGTCGCAAGCCACGGAACGAATGATTGACAGTGGCGACCGGGTCAAGACGCAGCTTTATAACGGCTACGGCAAATACGTCGCTCGACTCTACGCGAAAGGCTGATTTTCGGCTTTCGTTCGCGTGAGGAATTGGTTATGGTCGCGTCCAATCAAGCGATGCCAGTTCCTGTTATCAGCGTCGCCCAGATGCGCGATTGGGAGAAGGCCACCTGGGCAGCCGGCCGCACGCCGGCGCAAGTTATCAGCCGCGTCGGACACATCGTCACCTCGCGCGCCAAGCAACTTACCCGCCCGGGCGATTTGATTTTGACCCTCGCCGGCAAAGGCCACAACGGCGATGACGCCCGCCAAACCGGACAGAACCTTTCCGACCGCGAGGTCACTCTGCTCAACCTCGCAAACCCGGAGACGGCGCTCAAGGAATTCAATTCACTCCTTTCCCTGCCGCCGGTGCTGATCATCGACGGATTGTTTGGCATCGGGCTGAACCGTCCGCTGGAAGGCGCCTGGGTCAAACTGATCGACAAGGTCAACCGCTCGCGAATTCCGGTGCTGTCGATTGACGTGCCGTCCGGTTTGAACGCGGACGCCGGAGAGCCGGAAGGCGCGGCCATTCGCGCCGCGGTCACACTCACTCTCGGCGCGCCAAAAAAGGGATTGCTCAAATCGTCCGCCTGGCCGTTCGTAGGCCGGCTCGAAGTCGCTCCGGACATTGGCCTGGTTCCCTGCCCCCACGAAGGCGATGTGCAATGGACGTTGCCGGAGGATTTTGACAATTTCCCGCCGTCGCGGCCGGTTGACGGACACAAAGGAACCTTTGGGCATCTGGTCGGCGTGGCCGGGAGTTTAGGGTATCATGGCGCCGCAGTCCTGGCGGCGCGCGGCGCGCTTCGCGCACAGCCCGGACTGATTACGTTGCTCGTGCAGAATAACGTTTACCAACCGGTCGCCAGCCAGTTGCAGTCTGCCATGGTCCGTCCCTGGCGGCCGGGCATGAAACTGCCGGAGTCCTGCAGCGCGGTTTTGTTCGGACCCGGGTTGGCCGCGAGCGATTTGCCAGCCGACCTGAAAAGCGAGTTGCGCCATGTCTGGCGCGAGCTGCCGTTGCCGGTGATCGCCGATGCCAGCGCGCTGGATTGGATACCAACGGGCTCGACACCGGCGAAATCCATCCGCGTCATGACACCGCATCCGGGCGAGGCGGCGCGTTTGCTGAAGGTCAAGACCGCCGAAATTCAATCCGATCGGACCGCTGCTTCACGCAAACTGTCCAAGCAGTATGGAAACTGTTGGGTTGTGTTGAAAGGCCATCAAACACTTGTCGGCCGAAGCAAAGGCGATGTCTTCTTCAACAGCTCGGGCAATCCGTTCCTCGCCCAGGGCGGCAGCGGTGATGTGCTGGCCGGGTATTTGGGCGGACTGCTGGCCCAGCCGCAATTGCAAGCTGATCCGACGACGACCATTCGCTATGGCGTCTGGCAACATGGCGCGGCGGCCGACCTGCTTTCCAGCGAGCGAACCAACTGGACCATCGAAAATCTCCTTGAGACGCTGGGTAATCGGAAAAAAGCGCGCCGCCAGGATTGACGGCGGCGCCACCCGGCAATTTTCCTTCCTATGCCGGCAAACGATGTGCTATCAACACGCCATCTTGCGCAGATTTCATTCAATTTGTTTGATGCTGCTGCTGGGTTGGCTGCCCGCCGGAATCGGCTGGGCCGATGAGTTCAAGCTGGCCAACGGAAATGTTTTGCGAGGCGAACTCGCTTCCGCGGACGAAGACGGGCTGGTGGTCAAGCTTGACGTGGGCGGTTTCTCAAAGCGCGAGCCGTGGATCAATTTTTCTCAGGAAACACTCAAGGAACTCGCCAGGAATCCCAAAGCCGCACCGCTGGTCGAGCCGTTCATCGAGCTGGAACCCGAACAAATCAAGGCGAAGGAAAAGCAAAAGGAAATTGTGGTCAAGCCGGTGTCAGAGCGTATGGAACGCCCCATCCCGAAGCCCAACCTGGCCGCCGCTTTCATTACCCCCATCGGCCTGACCATTCTCGCGGTGCTGCTGCTGGCCAATCTTTATGCGGCGTACGAGATCGCTTTCTTCCGTCAGCAGCCCGTCCCGCTCGTTTGCGGTTTGTCGGTCCTGTTTCCCCTGCTCGCCCCGCTCATCTTCCTCTGCCTGCCGACGCGCCTTCCTGGCAGCGAAGCCGACGCCATCACCGTGGGGCCGGAGGCGGCCGGCGCGGGCGCGGTCCACGGTGGCGCGAAAGCGAAGACCACTTCGACGTTCCCTGCTGCGCCCGCCAGAGGACTGTCGCTGGCCGCCGCATCAAAACAGGAAGCGGCATCCGCGCAAACGCAACCACAGACTTACACCCGGGGCGAGTTCACATTTAACCGTCGCTTTTTCGAAACGAAGTTCCCCGGCTTCTTCCGGATGGTGCCCAGCGAAGCGGAGAAGGACCTGGTTATCGTCATCAAAGCCGTGCGGGGCGAATATGTGGGCAAACGGATCAGCCGAATTTCGATGAACGAAATGCATCTGCAACTCCAAAGCGGAAACGCCTCGGCTGAAGTGATGGTCCCGTTCGTGGAGATTCAGTCCGTGCAAATCCGGCACAAGGACGCGAAAGGTTGAGGTTATGAACTACCGGACGATCCTGTTGGTCGGCGCGCCTGGCGCGGGTAAAGGAACGCAGGGAAAAATTCTCGGCACCGTCCCGGATTTCTACCACTGCTCTTGCGGCGAGGTGTTTCGCAATCTGACCATCGACAGCGAACTGGGCCGCATTTTTGTCAAACACTCCAGCAAAGGCAAACTGGTGCCGGACCGATACACGGTCCAGCTCTGGCGTGAAAATATCGAGGCGCAGACGCAACTCGGGCGTTTTCACCCGGAACGCGACACGCTCGTGCTCGATGGCATTCCGCGCAATCGCCACCAGGCCGAAATGCTCCATGACGCGCTGAACGTCGTCGGCGTATTCAATCTCGTCTGTGGCGACACGGAGAAGCTGGTGGAGCGTTTGCAGCGCCGCGCGTTGCGGGACAATCGTCTGGACGACGCCCGGCTCGAAGTCATCAAGAAACGGCTCGCCATTTACGAGAAGGAGACCAGGCCGGTCCTGGATTACTACGGCCCGGAGCTGGTCCACACGATTGACTCGACCCAAACGCCGATCAACGTTTTGCGGGACATGCTGCGAGTCATCTCCAGGATTTAGGAGCGTCCATGACCCGGCAATTTGGAGCCTTTACCGCGAGCGAGCTGTATTGCCCGAAGTGCAAACGCGCCCAGCCGGTGCGCGAAAAACTGCTGCTCGTCCTGCCCGCCGGTGAACTGCACGAATTTCTTTGCACCGGCTGCGGCACTTCGCTCGCCAAACGGACGGTGTCCGGTCCGGTCACAAAGGTTGCGGCGTCCGCATCGCCGCGGACCGGTGCGGGCCGGGGCCGTTTGTTGAATTAATACTTAGATTGAAAAACCCGCGTTGCGCTCGAACAAGACTGACCCATTATTCGCCTCGCATTTTTTTCTTTTGCGTTTCGCTCTTTTCCTTTAGCCTGTTGGTCATGTCGCCGCTGCGAATCATCTTCTTCGGCACTGCGGAACTGGACTGCCCTAGTTTGTCCGCGCTGGCGCAAACACCTGCAGTTGAGGTCGCGGCGGTCGTCACCCAGCCTGACCGGCCCCAAGGGCGCAAGCTGAATCTGCAACCTTCACCGGTGAAAATCCTCGCGACGCAAAAAAAGCTCCCCGTCCTGCAACCCGGACGCGCCCGCGACGAAGGATTCCTTCAGGAACTGGCGCAGCTTCGACCCGACCTGATTGTGGTAGCCGCTTACGGCCAGATCCTGCCGCGACAAATCCTCGAACTGCCGCGTTTCGGATGCCTGAACGTTCACGCTTCGCTTTTGCCAAAATACCGCGGGGCCGCGCCGATTCAGTGGGCGATCCTCAACGACGAAAGCGAGACCGGTGTCACGATCATGAAAATGGATGAGGGTCTCGACACCGGCGACATCCTCAGCCAGCGAGCCACAGCCGTCGCAGCCAATGACGACGCGCAGACGCTGCACGACCGGTTGGCCCGTATGGGCGCGGACCTGCTGATCCAGACCATCCCCGGCTACGCCGCCGGGAGCATCGCGCCGCACAAACAGCCGGAGGAAGGAGCGAGTTATGCTCGCAAAATCACCCGCGAAGACGGGCATTTAGAGTGGACTCGAGCGGCGCGCAGCTTGTGGAACCGGTCACGGGCCCTGGTCCCCTGGCCCGGTGCCCATGCGTGGCTGTCGGTGGAACCAAAGCCGCACCTGCTCAAAATATGGCGGACGGAAGTGGTCACCTGACTTCGGGCTTACCTGGCGAGATCCTGTCGGCGTGCGAGGAGGGCATCCTGGTCGCTTGCGGTGAACAGGCCCTGCGTCTTCTGGTGGTTCAGCGCGAAGGGGGCCGAAGGTTGAAGGCCGGGGAATTTCTGGCCGGCCACCGGCTGGAACCGGGTCAGCGGCTGACCTGACCTCGGGCGCCGGCCCTGCGGAAATCGCGCCGGAGAATCGAAACGATCGACAACATCCGGAGGACCCGGGCGGAGGGCGCAGAACTCCTGACTGCGCGGCTTGGATTTGGCGGGTAAGCAAATCGAGGTGAACCGAAACGACCGCCCTCACTCCAGCTATCTCCTCCCAGGAGAGGGAGTAGAATTCGGCGCCTCGTGGCGGAACCGGGCCGGAGTTTTTCCACCGTGTACGAAGTCTGAAGGTTCCGGTGCGGGGCAATCGCATTAAATCGTTGATCGGTCGATCAAAAGTTTGCAAACCTGCACGCGCTTATGTTGAAGCCCCGATCATGGGCAGCCCTATTGCTGTTGGGGACTGCGGTCTTTCCAGCAGTGGAGACAAACCCTGGGCCGACCGGGCCGGACTGGCTCAGCAAACCGCTTTCGCTGGCCGAATGCATCGATCTGGCGCTGACCCAGAACAGCACTATTCTCAAGGGCAAAAGCGATCTGGAAGCGGCCCACGGGCTGGTGGTGCAGACGCGGGCAATAGTCATCCCGAAAGTCCGCGCGACCGG
>QHNT01000289.1 GCA_003218515.1 Verrucomicrobiota bacterium
CATCGCGTGCGGATTGAATTGTCGGGCCAGACCGACAAGCTGCGACCAGTTCAGTCCGCTCTCGGCCTTCGCGCCAGGCACGTCCAGCGCCGCGTAGTAGGTCAAAATCGTTCCAAATAATGCAAGCGAAATGCCGACGCTGCCGATGATGATGTATTTCCACGCCGCTTCGAGCGAAGTTTTTTCGTTGTAAAACGAAATCAACAGCACCGAGGCCAGCGTGACCAGCAGCATCGCGAACACGAACAACGGTGTCAGCGTGTAATAGCGATGCACTTGAGTCGCGGTGATCCTGCCGGCGCCGGCGTCGCGGCGGAGATAACCGACCGAATAAATTCCGCTGACGAGCGCAACGAGCGCCGTGAGGCCCACCACCAGCGCGCTCAGAGCGTCGGCGTAGAGAAAACCGCCGAGCGCAGAGACGGATTCTGCCGCAATGACGCGGGCGCCAAGGTGCCCCGCAAGCAGCGCACCGGCGGCGAACGCCAGCAGGTTGAGTCTCTCCAGCGTCGGGCGCGAGCGGACGAGCAGGCAAACCAGCCCGGTGGCCAGCGGCAGAAGCAGGATGGAGATCAGCAGCATCGCCTTAGCCTTTCAACTGGTTGAGCCGGTCCACGTCAATCGACGCGAACGTCGCCCGGATGCGATAGACCAGGATGCCCAACACCATCATAGCAATGAAGAGATCGAAGAAAACGCCCAGTTCCACCACGAGCGGCATGCCGTACGTGGTCAGCGAAATCGCGGCCAGAAACAGGCCGTTCTCCGCGCAGAGCAGCGCCAGCACCTGGGTGATGGCCCGGCGCCGGTTGATCATCAGGAAAAAACCCATGAGCACCAGCGCGATGGCCACGCCAAAGGTGTTGCTGCCGAGGTTGCCCGTGTCGGCAAAGGGGCGTGCCACCAGATAACCGAGCAAAGTGAACCCGCCGCACAACAGCATTGCCGTGGGCGGATTGATCCACGGGTGCATCTCCTGTTCAATCCCGATCTTGCGCACCAGCCGTTTCAGAAACCAGGGCAGGACGACGACTTTGCCGGCCAGCGTCAGCGCCGCCATGAAATAGACGTGCGGCGCATGGTGGAAGAACGCGACCGCGGCGGCGATACCGCTCAGGAAAAGCGACTGGACGGCAAACAGGCGAATGTTCGTGATGAGCATGCGCTGCGTCACCATCAACAATTGCACCACGAGCATCAGCGTCGCGAGCAGGACGATCAGGTGAGACGCGAGCTGGAAATCGGGCAAGTTCACTTGAACAGAAAGGTGGAAAGCAGCGCGAGCGCGGCGAGGATAAAGGCGGCGCTCAGCAGGTCCGGCACGCGAAAGAGGCGGAGCTTGGCGTTGGTGGTTTCGACCAGCACCACCGCGCCCGACAGCAGCAGCAGTTTGCCGACAAAGAACAGCAAGGCCCGGCCGGCGGAGGCCGCGGACCAATCGGCTGCGATACCGGCCGGAAAAAAGATGTTCACAATCAAAGTCATCAGTACGAGTTGTTTCATGGAGGCGCTCCATTCGATCAGCGCGAGGTACCGGCCCGAGTATTCGAGAACCATGGCCTCGTGGATCATCCTCAATTCGAGGTGCGTTGCCGGATTATCGACCGGCACACGCCCGGTTTCGGCCAGCAACACGATGAACAGCGCCGCGAAGGCCAGAAGATGCGATGGATTGAGAAAGGCTGAGGATTGGCCAGCGACGGTGTGGACGATTTGCCCGAGGTTCGTTGAACCCGCTGTGATGGCCACGGTGAAGATTGAAAGCATCATGGCCGGTTCCGCGATGGCGGAGATGGTCATTTCACGGCTGCTCCCCATGCCGCCGAATGCGCTCGCCGGATCGAGTCCCGCCAGGGCGAGAAAGAAGCGTCCGAGCGCCAGCAATCCGATGACCGCCAGCGCGCCACCGAACCATTTTAGAGGCGGTTGCTCGCTCAACATCGGCACCATCAATCCGACGATCAGCACCGACAGAAAAAGGACGTAGGGCGTCGCGGAAAAGAGCCACGAGGCATGTTCGGAGAGCACCATGTCCTTGCGGAGAAACTTCAGCAGATCGAAGTACGGCTGCCAGACCGGCGGTCCCCGGCGGTTCTGCAGTTTGGCCTTCCAGTTTTTAATGACACCGGCGAGCAGCGGCGCGAGCACCAGGACCAGGGCCGTCTGCGCCAGCGTTGGGATGAGCAGCGGTGTCATAACGTCAGGATCAGGAGGAGCAGCAGCGTGACAAAGATGTAGATCAGATAGGCTTGCAGGCTGCCCGCCTGGAGCGCCCGCATGCGCCGGGAGGTCCGCAGAATAAAACGTTGCAACGGGCGGTAAATCCGGGCCTCGAACGTCTCCTCGATATGGCTTTCGAAGCGAATCGTTCGGGCGAAATAAGGCGAAAACTCGAACTCCGCCTGCACCGCGCGGTGGGGACGGAAGAGCGCCTTGAAAATTATCCGGAGCGGCTTGCTGAAGCCGGTGGCGGTGTATTGCATCTGCGGCGTCAACGTTTTCTGGCCGCAAGCCCAGGTCATGCCGGTCTGCCGGGCGGCGGCGCGTCCGAAGAAAATCCACAAGGCCAGCGGAATTGGCAGCAGACACACCGCCGTCAGCGTGATGCCGAGCGTCGAGACAGTTCCCGCTTCCAGGCCGAGTGAGGACAACACAATTCCGCCGGGCGCCGCGAGCTGGCGGCTGATTTGGACGCCGAGAAGCTGGTCGGTCAGCGGATCAAACAGCGGAAGAAACTGGTTCGGAAAAAGACCCAGGAAAACGCACGCCACGGCCAGCAGCGCCATCCCTGCCAGCATGGTGGGTGACGCTTCGTGCGCGCGTTCGGCTTGAACGCTCCGGGGCTGGGCGAGGAAGGTGATGCCGAAGGCCTTGACAAAACAAGCGGCCGCCAGCGCGCCCGTCAGCGCCAACAGCGCGCCGCTGATGGGAAAGATCAGACGCGTCAAACTTCCCGTGGCGCCAAAACCCTGAAGCAACGACTGGTAGGTGAGCCATTCGCTGACGAAGCCATTGAGCGGCGGCAGCGCGGAAATGGCCACCGCGCCGATGAGAAAGAAAAATGCCGTCCTCGGCATTCGCTTTATCAGGCCGCCGAGTTCCTCCATGTTGCGTGTGTGAGCCGCGTGCTGTACCGCGCCGGCCCCGAGGAAGAGCAGTCCCTTGAACAAGGCGTGATTGATCGTGTGGTACAGCCCGGCAATGAGCGCCATAGCCCCCAGCAACGGGTGGTTGGCATGCTGGAACATCAGCGCTGCGCCAAGGCCCATCAGGATGATGCCGATGTTTTCGATACTGTGATAGGCCAACAGACGTTTGAGATCATGGTCCATCAGCGCGTAAAGCACGCCCAGCAGCGCCGAGACCGAGCCGACGACCAGCAACGTCACGCCCCACCACAAGGGCGGGGTTCCAAGGAAATCAAAGTACACCCGCGTCAACCCGTAAATGCCTGACTTGATGATCACGCCGGACAGGAGCGCGGAGACGTTGCTGGGCGCGACCGGATGCGCGGCGGGCAGCCAGATGTGCAGCGGAACAATACCCGCCTTGACCCCGAATCCGGCGAGGAAAAGCAGAAACGCCGCATCGCGCCTTCCGGCGGACATTCTTTCACCGAGCGCGTGAAAGCCGATGAAGCCGTAGCCGCCCGACGCCTGAAAGAGCAGGAGAAAGCCGAGGATGATGCAGCCGGTGCCGATGTGCGACATGATGAAGTAAAGCACACCGGCATGGCGAGCTTCAGGCTGTTCGTGCTCGAAGGTGACCAGGAAGTAAGCGGTCATCGCCATCAGCTCCCAGGACACGAGAAAAAAGAAAGCGTTGTCCGCGATGAACACAAAGGTCGTCGCCAACAGCAGGGCGTTGTAGAATGCGCCAAGCACGCCGACCTTCGTTCGTCCGTAAAAGCCCCGGGCGTAGCCGAAGGAATAAATCGACAGGGCCAATCCCAATGACGACACGATGAGCAAAAAGAAGGCAGACAAAGGATCGAGTCGAACGGAAAACTTCAAATACGGGACAGCCGATTCGAGGAAATCCCAGCGAATGCTGAATGAGGTCGCGTCGCCGACCAGACAAACAACGGAGGCACCTAGCCCGCCCAAAGCCGCTAGAGTCGCACTGCCGAAGGAGAGCAGGTTGGCCAGTTTCTCGCGCTGCCAACATAACAGTCCGGCCAGAGCGCCGATGACATAGCCCCAGAGGGTCAGCGTCAGCAGGAGCATAGGCAGCCCTTCCATGGCGGTCAATCAGATCCCGCGCTCGCCGGCCGTCTTCATCGCAATTCGCCGCGGTCTGTCAGCGTCAGGCTTCATTTGGCCGACCCGTGCATGGCGCTCGAAGTCTTGAGCGGAACGGACGGCGAGGGTCTTTTGGCCAGAATCTCGCGCGCCCTGGTGAGGGCGGCGTCCACGTGAGCGCAAACGTTTTCCCGGCCGAGTCGGTCCAGAAAGCCTGCGCGGTCCATCGCGAACAGAGGTTGAGTGTGAGGGCCGCTTAAAATCAAATGTTTTCCCTTGGCGTGGAGCTTTTCGTAGAGGTCCTCCAGGGCATTGAGACCGGTCGCGTCCATCGCCAATACCTTGCGCATGCGGAGAATCAGAATGTCCGGCTCCTGGCGGGCGCGCTTGAGCGCGGTTTCGAGTTTGTCCGCCGCGCCGAAAAAGAACGCGCCGAAGACGCGGTAAATCATCACCCCCTCGGGAATCTCTTTGCCCACGAGCGAATGGTGCGCGCCTTCGGTTTCCGTCGTTTCGTCAACCGCAGTGATTTGAGTGGTTTCAGAAATCCGTTTGATGAAGAGCACCGCGGCCAGCACCATGCCGACCTGAACGGCGACGGTCAGGTCAATGAGCACGGTCAGCGCGAAGGTGGCCAGAAACACAGCGGAATCGCTCTTGGGCCACTTCGCCAGACGCGTGAAGTGGTGCCATTCACCCATGTTGTAGGCAACCACCATCAGCACCGCGCTCAATGTCGCCAGCGGAATGAATTTCGCCAGCGGCGCGGCGGCGAGGATGATGATGAGCAACGTCAGCGCATGGGTGATTCCCGCCACGGGCGAGCGGGCGCCGCTGCGGATATTCGTCGCGGTCCGGGCAATCGCCCCCGTGGCCGGAATGCCGCCGAACAGCGGGCTGGCGATATTGGCGATGCCCTGCGCCATCAGTTCCTGATTGGAGTCGTGGCGATCATCAATCATGCCGTCGGCGACGACGGCCGACAGAAGTGATTCAATGGCCGCCAACAGGGCGATGGTGACGGCCGGCTGGAAAAGGTGCTGCACGGTTGCCCAGGACAATTCCGGCACGTGAAGTTTGGGCAGGCCTTGAGGAATCCCGCCAAAGCGGGTCCCGATGGTCTCAACGGGGAGTTGGAAAAGCCACACCAACGCGGTTCCGAGGATCACCGCGACGATGGAGCCCGGTACACGGCGCGCCAACGGCTTTGGCCAGAACACGATGATCAGCGTGGAGGCGAGCGCCAGGGCGGCGGTGGGCCACTGCCAGGTTCCGAGGTTTTCGCCCAGCGCTTTCATCTTGTCCACAAAGTCCGCCGGCACCTTCTCCAGTTTCAATCCCAGGAAATCCTTGATTTGCGTGCTGAAGATTAAAACCGCGATGCCGCAGGTGAATCCCATCGTGACCGGGTAGGGGATGAATTTGATCATCGTGCCCATCCGCGTGAATCCCATGATGAGCAACATGACGCCGGCCATGATGGTGCAGATGAGCAGATTATCGAGTCCGTATCTGGCAATGATGCCGTAAACGATGACCACGAAAGCGCCCGTTGGCCCCCCGATTTGAACTTTCGACCCGCCCAAAGCGGAGATGATGAACCCCGCCACAACGGCCGTAAAAATTCCGGCTTCGGGTTTGACGCCCGACGCGATGCCGAACGCCATGGCCAGAGGCAGGGCGACGATGCCGACGGTCAGCCCGGCGATCAGATCGGCGAAGAAATCGTTTTGGGAATAATCTTTTAGCGTGTCCGCCAATCGCGGACGGAAACGAATGCCAAGCGTCATTTGCACAGAATCATTTTTACATCGGCGCGCTCTTGGCGCGTGGTGGTGATGTTGGGGAAGGGGCGAAACATTGCAATCCCATTTCGGCGGCGGAACGACGGCGGTCGCGTGCGTGCGGCTGAGCCGGGGTTTCGTTGGGGTTGAACTCGACCTCAATCACGCAGGATTGGCTTTGCGCCGAGCAGACAGGGAAATCATCATGCTTTGGTTGCGTGAAATCCGCGTGGCGATTCGCATCGAAACTTTTTCAACAAATGATCTTGATCCGCAGGAGCGATCTATGGATCGGATCGGGTTGGGAAGAAACAGCTTGATAGTTGCCGCAGCCATATTGATCCGGCCGGAGAAGATCAAACGGCGGATCACGCGTCAACCGCCCCATCCACGTCATCGCGTTGAACTGATTCGGTAGGGACGGCTGGACCAACCGTGCGAGCGGACGCCCCGGCGGCTAAAATCCGCCAGCAGCTTCAGGTTCTCCGCGATGCAGGTCTGCTGATTCATGTTGAAAGCGGTCGTTGGCGTTTGCCGTAATTGGTAGGGCGCGTCACTCCGCTGCGCGCTGGCGGAAGTTCCGCTTCCCACCTCGGCGGGCAGAGGACTGCCCGTCCTACCTTTGTCGCACTCGACGTGACTGGCAGCAGTCCATTTGGCCAACGTGGCGGGATCGTTTTTATTTCTTCAAAAACGCCGCGAACAAGTCTATCATTCACGACTTTCGCCCGGCGTTCGCGTTCGGCCTCGGCTTGTTTGGCCATCGCACGTTTCATGCTTTCGGGCAATGCCACTTCCTTCACTTCCACCCCCGTGACTTTGATGCCCCACGGCTCGGTTTGTTTGTCGATAATTTCCTGCAGCTTTTGGTTGATGATATCGCGTTGCGAAAGCAGGTCGTCCAACGGTGACTGGCCCAGCACACTGCGCAGCGTCGTTTGCGCGATGAGCGAAGTCGCTTTCCAGAAATTTTCCACCTTCACCACCGCAGCGTTCGGATCAACGACGCGGAAATAAACCACGGCATCCACCGTGGCGGGCACGTTATCGCGGGTCATGATTTCCTGTTTGGGCACGTCAATGGTCACCACGCGCAAATCCATCCTCACCATGCGGTCCACGACCGGAATGAGGAAGATGAGTCCGGGCCCTTTCGCGCCCTGCAATTTGCCGAGCCGGAAAATGACGCCGCGCTCGTATTCGCGCAGAATGCGGATTGACTGCGGCAGCACAACCATCGCGAGCACAATCAAGACAATGGCCCAGGGACCGAGTCTGGCAGCCAGGTTTAACAAGTGGTCCATAATTTCTCCTTCATTGGTTTTTGGGTTTCACTTTCAACGTCAATCCTTCAATGCCGATGACTTCGACGGTTTGGCCGAGTTCGACCGGCGTTTCGCTCACGGCGTTCCAATATTCACCTTCGATAAACACCTTGCCGCCGTCCGCGGCAATGCGTGAAATCGCGTTGGCCGTTTTGCCGGGCATCGTTTCCCTGCCGGATTGAACCGGCTGGAATTGCGCGCGCAATCCAGCGCCCACGACGAAAATGAAAAACGCCGCCGTCAGCACCGTCGCCGGAACGATGTAAGCGAGGGACAATTTGAAGCTCGCGTCGTTACGATCGAACAACATCAACGCGCCGAGGAAAAAGGACACGATGCCGCCCGCCGTTAGAACTCCGTGCGTGGGCGCGAACACGTCCACGATGAACAGCACCACCGCGAGGCCCATCAACGCCAGTCCCGCGGTGTTCACGGGCAGGACCGCAGACATGTAAAGCACGAGGATCAACGCAATCGCGCCCGCAACGCCTGGCAGGATCGCGCCCGGATTGCTCAATTCGCCGATGATCCCGTAAATGACCATGAGCATGAGCACAAACATCATCTCGGGCCGCAGGAACAGTTGCAGGAATTTCTCACTCGCAGTCATCCGGATTTCAAATATTTCAGCTTTCGCCGTTTCCAACGTTTTGTCGCCGACAGTGCGGCCAGCGAGCTGGTTGAGCAGGCCGGGCAGGTCGTCAGCGATGAGGTCAATGACGTTCAATTCGAGCGCCTTCTCAGCCGTGATGACAACGCTCTCGGTGACGGCCGACCTGGCCCACTCGGAGTTGCGATGACGCTTGTCTGCGATGGTTTCGATGAAGCCGGCGGTATCGTTCTCCATTTTCTTCTTCATCACGTCATCGGTTTTTTCCGCGTCGCGACTCAGGCCGATGGAAACAGGATGCGCAGCGCCGATTCTCGTGTGCGGCGCCATGGCGGCCACGTCGGCGGCCATCGTGATAAATGCGCCCGCACTGCCCGCGCGCGCAGCGGCGGGGGCAACGTAAACGACCGTTGGCACGGGCGAGGTGTAGAATTTCTGCACGATATCCCTGGTCGAATCGAGCAGGCCGCCGGGCGTGTCGAGTTGGATGATGAGGCAGGCGTCTTGGCGCGCGGCAGCGACGTCAATGGCCCGGGAAATGTAGGTGGCGGTGGCGGGGCCAATCGCGCCATCGATTTTAATCAGTCCAACTTCCGCCGCGCGCAGGTTTCCACCGGCGACCCACATTGATCCGGCAATCAGGACTGACGTCCAGCTGGTCATGGTCGAAGATTAGAATGATGCGGGAGCTGAAGGAAGCGGCAAAAATCAGCGGGTGCATCGCTTCCCTTCGGAGTCTAGCCTGACGAGTTTAACGGCAGATTAGCGCAGATAGACGCAGATCCGAGTTGTTCCTGGCTCCATCCGCGTTCATCTGAGTCCATCTGCGGTCGTGCATTCGTGACGAATCGGCATCATCCTTGATCCTTTATGCGCCGACGCCAGTGCCGGTTATCGCGCGCGGCGTGGAGCACTGCGGCGACCACCACCGTGTTTTCCTCTTCCAATACTTCGTAAATCACGCGGTAGGGAAAGCGGTCCGGGTAACGCCACCGAATGTTCTTGCGTGGGTGGCGGCGAGAATTGATTAAGGGATTGATGGCTAAAGCGTCGAAGGTCCGTAGAACTTCTTCCACGAACTCGTTGCCGAGTCCTTCGCGGCGTGTGTCATACCAGGCGGCGGCTTCGGTCACGTCCTCGCCCGCCTCTGGTCGGACGACCACGCGCCAGCTCATGATTTCGAGCGGGGGCGCAGGCGCGTTTTCATTTCGTCCAGCGGCACGGACGACTTCGGAACGGCGCGGTGGGCCGCCAGCCGGGCTTCGACGAGCGCTTCATCTCTTTCCGACAATGGCAGATCGTCCAGTTCGAGCGCGCGACGGATCAGAAGCTGGCGTTGTTCGAACGTCAGCGTGGGAAGTTCTTCGAGCACTTGCGCAAAACTCATGGCGAAACTTTACCTTGGATGAACGCGCATTTCAACGCCATTGATCTGCCTGGACTTGCCGTCCCTACCCGGTCGTCCAGCGGCTCTGAGCAGGGCCATTGACAAAGTGCTGGCTCACGCGGACTGCCAGTCCGCGATACAGCCGATTGACAATCGGCGCTACGGCGTAGCGCAGACTGGAAGTCTGCTGTATCGCCGGTTGTTAACCGGCTACGGCTGCGCAACGATTTGCGCGAACTTTGTCAATGGACCAGCGGCTCTGACGGCAGCGTCCGAATCGGTCTTTACTTTTTTGAGGACTCAACCGACTCTTGCGGCCACAACCCAAGGCGACCAACTATGAATGCACCGAATTCCAAAATCCGTCGCGCCTCAACAGTCTTTCTCGCCGCGTTGTTTCTCGTCTCCGGCTGCAGCCGGAAGGAGGAAGCCGCGCCCAGGCCGACCGCCGCCAAACCTCCGCCTGTCCGACCGGCGATGGCTTCGGTGGAGAAGACCAGTTTTCAGGAGGTCACGTCGCAGCTTGATCCGGGCGGCAACCTGTTCGCTTATTTCGGCACAGAACAATGGATCCGCGGCGCGTCCGAGCAGGTATCGAGCTGGCGCGGGATTCTCCAGGTGGCGCCCGTCCTCACCGACGAACAGCGCGCCGAAGCCAACAAGGGATTCGACCTGGCGACACGGTTGATCAGGAACAGCGGCCTCGAGGAAATCAGCGGCGTGGGCATGAGCGGGATCGCAACGGAGAAAGGGCGCTATCGCACGAAGCTCCTGGTCCATCATTATCCGGATCGAAAGTCGGGTTATCTCTGGTCGCTCTTCGGCGCAGCGCCGCACGCGCTCGACGGCCTCAATCAGCTTCCCACGACGACCGCGTTAAGTGTCTTCTTCGATTTGGATTTGCGCGCGTTGTGGGCGATCCTGCAACGCGAGATGTCAGCATCCGGCATTGCGGGCCTGGAAGAATGGAGTCGGGAGTTCCCGAAAGAGTTCGAGGAGAAGACCGGAATCAATTTCGAAGCATTGTTGAATTCGTTGGGCGGAGAGTTCGGAATTGTGCTGACGCTCGATGACACTCGCAAGGTGTCACTCCCGCTGCCCACGCCGCAGCCCCTGGAGATTCCCGAACCGCGGCTGGCTTTGGTCGTTAAAGTAAAAGACAACGTCCTCTTCGATCACCTCGACAAGTTGCTTCAGGAGAATCCGCAGGTGACACGAGTGGATGAGGAGGGATTACGGATGCGCACGATGCCACTGCCCGCACCAGTGCCGATTCCGCTGCGGCCGTCGATCGCCCGGGCCGGCAATTACTTTTATTTCGGGTCCACCGACACCGTGATCCGCGAAATGCTGGCCGTGCGCGACGGGAAGCAGCCGGGATTGAAGAGCGCCGACGAATTCAAGCGGATGACGTCGGGAGTTCAGGAGCAGGGCAATAGTCTGCTCTTCGTCAGCCCGCGGTTCACCCGGGCGATTTCCGAGCTGCAGACAGCGGCGTTGGCGGCGGCACCTGGCGGACCGGAGAAGGCGGGGGTCCTGCAAGGGCTGTTGGCGCTGAGCCCGGACGCGTTCGTGTATAACGTTTCGGCGAATACGGCCGACGGCTGGTTGACCGTCGGCAACGGAAATTCGGATCCGAGCAAGAAAGCGCTGCTCATGGCCACGGTGCAGCCGGCGGCGGTGGTGGGATTGCTGGCGGCCATCGCGATCCCGAATTTTGTCAAAGCACGCCAGACCGCTCAATACAACACGATCCTCAATAACCTGCGCATCATCGAGGGCGCGAAAGCTCAGTGGGCGCTGGAGAACAAAAAGGGCGAAGGCAGTCCGGCGACCGAACAGGACCTGGCGCAATATCTTCGTGGCGGGAAGATAAATCCGGTTGCCGGCGAAACCTACCACATCAATCCCGTGGGGACTCCGCCGACAGCGACGCTGAGCCAGCAGATCATGAATCATCCGGCGGGATCGGTGATTAAAGCGCAGTGAGCGGACGTTCCAGGCGACGCAGGAGACGCGCAAACGACCGAACTTGTTCCTGACTCCATAAGCGGCGGTGCGAATTGTTGGAGCGCGGGTCTGTGACCAATTGTTTCGGCATGAACAACGCCGAGGGATTGTTCCCTCTCTCCCCGCGAGGAACGAGCGGGGAGAGAGCTGGAGAGAGGGGAAAGTGTGACCAAAAACGTCCTCCTCTCCCCGGCCCTCTCCTCCCTTTTTGGGAGGAGAGGGAGAAGAGAAGCGCTGGGCTCCAAGCAAACTATTTGGCGCACAGTATTGGGCCGGACGCCTGGACAACCCTGGCGACCGGTTATCGATTTTCCTCACGTTGATGCAGATCGCTCAATGCTTTCAATCCGCGGTCGATTTGCTCTTCCCATGCCACTCTTTGTTTCTGCAACGCTTCGCCGAGACGGCGCGATGTCTCTGACCGTTTGAGGAGCGTGATAATCTGCTCGGCGACGACAAGATTCCGGTATTCACCCAGCGCGACCTGCAAGCGGATCAGGTTTTTCAGAAAGCCATCGGCCGCTTGCTTCTTTCGCGATAGTGCGAGTTCGCGCAGATAGCGGAGTCGGCGCAGGGTTCGGCGGAACGCGTGGCGGTCTTCCAGGCTCAGCTCGAAGAAGCGAGGAATGCCCTCGAAGACCTGGCGGTGAAGTCGATCAAAACGCTTGAGGAAACGGCGTCGCAGTTGGGCGCCCGCTTTCCGCCCGGCTTTGATGCGGGAAAGACGCGAGCGCACCTTGCTTGTTGGCGGCGTCAGCCGCGAACTCTGAATCCGCCAGAGGCGGTCGCGCCGGACTTGAGGCAGCTCGACGATTTCCTCGGCACCGTTCCGGTCTTTGAGCCATTCCAGAGTCACGTCATAGTCGCGCAGGCGGCTGGTCGCGGTGGAGATCACGCGGGACCAGCGGCGGTAATCATCCACGGCAGTTTCGTCGAGCAATGGCGCGCTCAGACCAACCATCAGTCGCAGTCGTCGCAAGGTGACGCGGAGTTCGTGCACTTGTTTGGGCTTGCCCTCCCGCCTGCTTTGGTGCAGGACCATCCACTGCTTGCGCAGCAGTCTGAGGTATCTTCGTTTCCAACGGCGGAAAAGATTCCGGGTTTTCATCCGATGCCTGCCTTCCCGGCAGAAAATGTTTGATTGGATCGATTGTTCATGGTAGGCCGCAGATTGCCAACGACCGAATTGTTACAAATCTCCATCTCGGGAATGCCGCGCGGGCTTTTTGCCGCTCGCGTTGAATTTGCCTGAAAAATTCAGTTGAATCCGCGACGCCAATCCCTCCGAATACGGCTGAAGCGATTATGAATCTGGATGACGCACAAAGGCGCACGGTGGCTGAGTGGATTGCCAAAGGGCAGAAGCTTTCTGAAATCCAAAAACGTTTGGCGGACGAACTCGGCGTCCACCTGACTTACATGGAAGTGCGC
>QHNT01000290.1 GCA_003218515.1 Verrucomicrobiota bacterium
CCTCCATTCGCTTTTGCGCACGCATTGGGACCATGAACCGCTGCGCCTCACAGAGGCGCGGTCCGGACCGCGGGTCTGCGACCCGCAGCTTGCTCGGTTCATGGAGAGCTTCCACGACCTCACCATCGCGCATCTGAACCATGAACTGGCCAGGACAATTCTGTGTTGCACCTGCAACAAGCAATTGTCCCGGTGGAGACGCGGTTCATGGAAAGCCCCCTTTCGTTTTTCGCATGCATTGGGACCATGAACCAGATTGGCACCCCTCTCCCTGCCAGGCGGGGAGAGGGTGGCCGAAGGCCGGGAGAGGGGTGGTTCATGGAGAGAACTCCCCGAACTTTGTGCGCACCTTGCTCCCTTGAACCAGCCAGCGGCCCCCTCACCCCGTCCCTCTCCCCCCTCCGAGGGGGGAGAGGGTGCCCAAAGGGCGGGTGAGGGGCAGCTCGGACGACTTCTGAATCGCCAAAGAGAGGAGGTTCATGGGCAGAGGGTGGCCGGCAGGCCGGGAGAGGAGGTTTGTGGAGAACCCGCCCCCGTTCTCCGCGGTAAAACACTTCTTTACATTCGGTTTGGCCCCGACAAATCTGAAGCTGCTGTTATGGACAATCTTTTATCTCTTTTGAACGGCGATTTGTCGATTTGGGGCGTGATCGCCATGCCCGTGGGAGTCGCGATTTGCTTCGGACCGGCTCTATTTATGTGGCTGAAGGCCGAGTTTGGAGCTGCTGAAAAGGACGAAGACCGTCGCTAAGTCGGGCCGAGGCGTCGAAATAGACGCGAACGTCATCGCGACGCGCAAAATCTCGAACTTGTGCTCAAGGCGATGGAAAGGAAAAATAATTAGGCCGCAGATCGTTATCCGCGCTCTCATGATTTTTCTCCAGTCCGGTCCCACACCCCGCCGGCCCAGGCAGAATCGGGCGCATCACCACCACCATGCCGCTGGTCGGTCGATTCCCTCTCCCCGGTCGTCCCTCGCAGGGAGAGGAAGCGGGGCTTCCGCGATAGTGCTGGTAGCGGGATGCGCCCGGGCAGAATCTCTCCGCAGACTTCTGCATTGAACGAGTCGCCAATCCGCGTATGCTCCGCTTGCGAACAGACCATGAAAACTCTCGTTGCATCGGCCCTGCTGCTTTCCTTCTCCATCCCGTTACGCGCCGAAGTCAAAGATCCCATTGCGCTCTGGCCAAACGCCGCGCCCGGCGCGCTGGGCAACGAGGAAAAAGACATGCCCGCCATCACGCAGTATGTGCCGGAGCTGGACAAGGCAACGGGCGCCGCGTTGGTGGTTTGTCCCGGCGGAGGTTACGGCGGTCTTGCGCAGCACGAAGGAAAGGACTACGCGCTCTGGCTGAACCAACACGGAATCACCGCTTTCGTGCTCAGGTACCGCCTCGGCTCGAATGGCTATCGGCATCCGGCGATGCTCAACGACGCAGCGCGCGCCGTGCGTCTGGTCCGGGCGAGGGCAGGGGAGTGGAAGCTTGATCCGCATCGAATCGGCATCATGGGTTCGTCCGCGGGCGGGCACCTGGCCTCCACGTTGTTGACGCATTTTGATTCAGGCAAACCGGACGCCGACGACCCGGTGGAGCGACAAAGCTCGCGGCCGGACCTTGGCATTCTCTGTTATCCGGTCATCACGATGGGAGAACACACGCACCAGGGTTCGAAGAATAATTTGCTCGGCAAAGACCCCTCGCCGGAGCTTGTGAAATTGCTCTCAAACGAACTGCAGATCACGAAGGACACGCCGCCCTGTTTCATTTTTCACACGGACGAAGACACGGTGGTGCCGGTGGAAAACAGTCTCGATTTCGCTGGCGCGTTGCGCCGTGTCGGTGTGCCGTTCGATCTGCACATTTATCAGCGAGGAAGACACGGGATCGGGCTGGCGGACAAGCCGCCGTTCGAGCATCCGCATCCCTGGGCGAACGATTGCCTGTTCTGGCTGAAAGAGCAGGGGTTCGTGAAACAGGTTTTTATCCGCGAATGACGCGAATGGACGCGCGGCTCTACGAGCACCGATGGCGATGGACTTCTTTGAACGGCAGGAAATGGCGCGGGTCAACAGCCGGAAGATTGTCCTGCTGTTTCTGCTGGCGTTGCCATGCGTCATCGCGGCGGTCTATGTCGTCAGCGTTGCCGTTTACGCGCTCGGATGGGCTTTCTTCGCCTTTTGGCGCAGCGTCTTTGTCGAAATCCATTCCACATCCGCGGGGACGGCTTATTTCATTTCGCTCTGGCAACCGACACTTTTCCTGTGGGTTGCCGGTGGCACGTTGGCGGTGGTTTTCGGCGGCAGCCTCTACAAATTGAAACAACTGGCGCCGGGCGGACAGGTGGTGGCGTTGCTGCTCGGCGGCGAGCGGCTCAATCCCGAAACCAAAAAGCTCGACGAGCTGCGGCTGTTGCACGTGGTCGAGGAAATGTCCGTCGCTTCCGGCACGCCCGCGCCGGACATTTACATCCTGCGCCGCGAGTTCGGGCTGAACGCGTTCGTCGCCGGGCACACAGTGAGCGATATGGTGGTGTGCGTGACCGAGGGCTGCCTCAAGAACCTGACACGCGACGAACTGCAAGGCGTCATCGCCCATGAATACAGCCACATTTTCAACGGCGACATGCGCCTGAACATGACACTGATGGGTCTGGTCCACGGTTTGCTTTGCATCACGCTGTTAAGCTATTGGTTGATGAGCCGGACCTATCGCGAGAGTGACCGTGACATTGGAGGCGAGCCGGAAGTGCGCACAGGCGTCGAGGTGTTTGTTGACCTGGTGATTCTGGTGGTCGGATTCCTCGTTGCCTTCATTGGCTGGAACGGCGCGTTTTTCGGCCGCATCATTAAAGGAGCTGTCTCGCGACAGCGCGAATTTCTCGCCGATGCCGCCGCCGTCCAGTTCACGCGTTATCCTGAAGGGCTGGCGAACGTCTTGAAAAAGGTAAAGAAGTCATCCGAAGGTTCCATCATTCATTCACCGCGCGCGGAGGAAGCCAGTCACATCTTTTTCTGCAATGGCGTCGAAGACGACCGGATTTGGTTGACGGCGACGCACCCGCCGCTCGAAGAACGAATCGAACGGATTCAGACCATGATGGGGGAGAGCTTCGTGCCTGAACCGAAGCCCCTCATACCGTCCCTGTTCCCATCGGAAGGGGAGAGCATGGCCGACAGGCCAGGTGAGGGAAGCTTCACCACGCGTTTGTTCGCGCCCAAAGATGGCGCAACCGAGTCCATGGCATCCGCCGCGATTGACGCAAAGGACGCGCTGGCGAACGTCGGCATGCCGGTGGGGCGGCACCTGATCTATGTGGCGGACCTGATGGAGGCGTTGGCCGAGCAGGTTCGACGCGCCACTCGCGAACCTGGCGGCGCGACGGCTTTGATTTATGTGTTGTTGCTCAGTCCGATCGAAAGCGTGCGTGAAGCACAACTTCGTCTGCTGAAATCCCGATTAAGCTCTGAAGCGTCCTTAAAAATCAGCGCCTTGCTGTCCGTTGTCCGCGATTTGAATGAGCTCATCAAAATTCCGCTGGTTGCGCTGGCATTTCCGGCGCTGCGCCGACTGTCGCTGCCGGAATACACAGCGTTCATGGAAAACACGGCTGCGCTGATCGCGGCTGATCGACAGGTGGATTTGTTCGAGTTCGCGCTGCAAAAAATGCTGCGCCGCCATTTGGAACCTAAATTCAAACCGGTTCAGAAACCGGACGTGCGTTACTCCGTGCTTAACGAGCTGGCCGCCTTGTGCTCGACCCTGCTCTCCGCGCTGGCGCATGCCGGCCAGGACACCTCAAAAGAAGCACAGGCCGCGTTTGAGCGAGGCGCGAAGCTTCTGAAGAAGGATGGCGCGGACTTCAAATTCGTGGCCTTGTCGGATTGCACATTCAACGCGCTCGAAGCGGCTCTGGACGGGTTGGCGGGAGCGGCGTTTCCGCTAAAAAAGCTTTTCCTCGGCGCCTGCGCGCAAACCGTCGCTGCCGATGGCCGCATTCGCCCGCGCGAAGCGGAATTGTTGCGGGCGATTGCGGACAGTCTGGATTGTCCGATGCCACCATTTCTTTTTGCCGATCTCTGCAAGACAAAGTAATAGGCAAAGTCTGCAGGGAGACTATCGAATGCAAGCCACAAAGAGGCTCAAAATGCTCAAAAGGAATTCCTTTTGTGGCTCTTGTGCCTTTTTGTGGCCAAAAAAATCCTGTCAGCTTGAAAAGATTTGGCGGGATAGCAGTGCAGGCTGGAAACCTGCGCCACGTCCAAGGGTGGCGATACCCGAGGCGTCCCGGCCGCGTCCAGCGACCGCTGACGGGGCACGCCGCGGCGCGGCATCCCTACCTGGGGAGGACACGCGTCTGGCTACAAGTGCTTCTGTGATTTGTAATTTCCAGTAACGTTCAGTTCGTGCGATAAGGGTGCAGCTATGCCGATGGATTTTGTCGAACAACAAGCGCATGCCCGACGGAAAACCAGGCGGCTGATTCTCTATTTCACCGCAGCCGTGACGACGATGATCGGGGTCATTTACGTTCTGCTGGCAGCATTCTTACTCGGTTCGCGCCACGCGCCATTCAACCACCTCAACGGATTGTGGAATCCTGAACTGTTTGCCGTCGTCAGCGCCGGCACTTTGTTGATCATCGTTATCGGCAGCCTCTACAAAATCCGCGAAGTCGCGGAGGGCGGCGCCGCCCTCGCAACGCGACTGGGCGGCCAATTGCTCAACCCGCACACAAACGATGCCGACGAGCGAAAGCTGCTCAATGTCGTCGAGGAAATGGCGATTGCCGCGGGAATACCAGTTCCGCAAGTTTACGTCCTGCAGGAGGAGGAAGGAATCAATGCATTTGCCGCCGGATACTCTACCAGTGATGCGATCATCGGCGTGACGCGCGGATGCATGAAACTTCTCACACGCGATGAACTGCAGGGAGTCATCGCGCACGAGTTCAGCCATGTTCTCAACGGTGACATGCGGCTGAACATGCGGCTGATCGGATGGGTGTTCGGGATTCTCTGTCTGACCATCATCGGGAAGCTCCTTCTGCGAACCCGTGGACGGAAGAACCCGGCGCCGATAGTAGGATTGGTGCTGATCATCATGGGGGCAATCGGCGTTTTCTTTGGCCGGCTGATCAAAAGCGCAGTCTCGCGTCAGAGGGAGTTTCTAGCGGACGCCTCGGCGGTGCAGTTCACGCGCAATCCGGATGGGATCGCCAACGCGTTGAAAAAAATCGGAGGCATGGAGTACGGGGCGAGGTTGTCAACAGATTACGCGGAGGAAGCGAGTCATCTCTTTTTCGGGAATGCTCTGGGGGAAAGCATCCTTTTTTCAACGCATCCACCACTGAAAGAGCGAATCCGTCGAATTGATCCGAGTTTCGACGGCAAATTTCCGCGCGTCGCGATTGAGTCGGAAGCAAAGCCGCCTCCGTTGCGCCCGGCGCCGAAAGCTGGTCGCCCGCCTGGAATCATTGGCGCCCTGGGCGGGGCTGCGTCCGCCGTGGCGTCCGTTCCCGCCGCCAACGCTTTGTCTCAAATCAGCGCCCCGCTGCCCGAACACCTGGTTCGCGCGGGGGGAATTCTGGCGGCTCTGCCGGAAGCAGCGGCCCGCGCCGCGCGCGAACCGTTCGATGCCAACGCGCTGATCTTTGCGATGCTGCTGAGTTCCGACGATACAATGCGAGCGGCGCAATTGAAGAGTTTGGAATCGCAGATCAGTATTGTGCTGGTTCAAGCGACCGGCAAACTGTTTGCGGCAATCGCCGGCCTGGAACGCGACGCGCGGCTGGCGCTGGCGGCAATGGCGATGCCCGCATTGCGGCGGCTTACCTCGGCACAATACGACGTATTCACCCGTGGAGTTCAGTCCCTCATCGAAGCTGACCGGCAAATTGACCTGTTTGAATACGCGCTCCAAAAAATGGTGCATCGCCATCTCGAGTCTCGTTTCCGGCCAGGGCAGAAATCCGTCGTGCAATACTACGTGCTCAAGCCGCTGGTTGAGGACAGCGTCGTTCTTCTTTCCGCGTTGGCTCGCTTCGGTCAGGAGGATGAGGCACAGACACAGACGGCCTTTCGGGCCGGCGCAACGCGGCTTGGTTTGGACCCGAACAGGGTTGGGATGCTCTCGGGTGATGAATGCAATCTGCCTCAAATCGACCGGGCACTGGACCACCTCGGACAGGCGTCGCCGCGGCTCAAGGCGCTCGTGCTCGACGCGTGCGCTCACACGGTCGCCAGCGACGGCACGCTGGAGGCCAGGGAGGCCGAACTGCTGCGCGCCATTGCGGACACGCTCGATTGTCCTGTCCCGCCGTTCATCGAGTCGGCCAGCGGTTGATTCTTTCGGGGATCGAGGCGTAGCCGTCGACGTAAGGAGGCGGATAGAAAGGGCGATCACGTCGGTCCACCTCCTCACGTCGGTGGCTACAGGCGGTTGTGATTTCACGCGGAGTATGAAATATCCGCGTTAGCGCGTTTATCGTCGTTCCCGCTTGCGGTGGGGCGGTGATTCGCCTAATTTTCCCGCGGTGCCGATGGAGTGCGCGCGTAGCTCAATTGGATAGAGTGACGGCCTCCGGAGCCGAAGGTTGTGGGTTCGACTCCCGCCGCGCGCACCATTTGTTTTCAGGCCGTTTTTGAAAGGACTTGACATTTTCCGAAAATTCCGCACAATCACCGCCCATGAAGACAAAGATTCCGAGCGAATGGCCGGTGAAGGTGAGGAAGGGCAACACCACGTTGACGATTTACAGGACCGCCAGCACCAAGAACGGGAAAACATACGACGAGTTCAAGCTCGTTTATTACGATGCCGAG
>QHNT01000291.1 GCA_003218515.1 Verrucomicrobiota bacterium
CTTAAGGTCAAACGCCGCCAGCA
Source organism: Verrucomicrobiota bacterium (assembly GCA_003218515.1). Classification (GTDB taxonomy): domain Bacteria; phylum Verrucomicrobiota; class Verrucomicrobiia; order Limisphaerales; family AV2; genus AV2. Next base: position 24 of record QHNT01000291.1, read on the forward strand.
CCGCTAGTATGAGGGGAGCGCGGGCGCCCCGCCCGCAGTTCGGCGCGCCCTCGCGCCGAACATCGCGCGCGGCTGACGTGACCGGTACAATTATCCTTGCCCAGGTCCGCCGAGCCAACGGCGAGGGCGCCGTTGACAGCGCCCGAGGCGGGCGCGCTCCCCATTCTGATCGGGAAACTTCTTCGTTTTCTCGTCCTGTTCAGCACTCATAAGTGATTTCGGCTGTCCGGCTCGTCGTGTTTGTCCGCACGGCCTTCGGGTGAATCATCCGATCCAGTTCGCGCCGGTCGCGATTCGTGTTTTCCTCGCTGGACAAGGTATCGGGCGAACGACCACAGCCCCGAGAACCGATAGTTCCCGTCCACGTAATGTTCGATGACGTAGAAGGCGAAATAGTAGAAGCGGCAAAAGCACCAGACAGTAATGGCCAGCAGAACCACGACTTTCAACGACGGTTGTTCAAGGACCAGCAGAGCCGCCGCCAGCAGACCGATCAGTAGAAACAGGACACCTTTGAGTTTGATCAGGCCTGGAGAGGTGATGTCTTTCATGATGATTTCGTGGTGCGCTACGGCAGGGACTCTACAGGCGCAACGATCTGTTACTCGCCGCCGGAGATGTCAAGTCGAGCTGGTTCGGGTGAGCGCTGAGTCGTAAAGAATCAACCCCTATCTCCAACGGTGACGGAAAATGTGACTTTCACCGGAGGTTGCGTCCCTGCGATCACGGCTTCAAGCTTGTCCAAATCGCTCTGTGCCGAGACACGGCCGACGACCAAAATGGAGCCGTCCCCGCCAGTGCCGACTCCGACCTTGATATCCCGAAACGCTGGGTCGGCACCTATTGCTCGGATAACCGCTGCCAAATGCTGGCGCGCCATTCTCATGTGGCGCATCTGGCCAACCCAGGTATGACCGAACATGAGATAGCCTAGAGATACAACCGCGAACAGGGATGCTGCGATGGTAGCAATTATCCTTCTGTTCATGCGACATGTGCGTTCCCTAGGCCACATCACCCTTGCGGCGCAATCTGACCTCGTCAAGACGCGTCCACTTCCGGTATTGGCAGAGTCAGGCGTGGCGAGGCTGCTGTCGAGAAACCGAGCAACATGGCGGCCTGGCTCAGGACACGGACCATGACTGCGGATAGGCAAAAAAGTTTTGCGATGAATTAGAAGCAGGCAGCTCAAACCAATCCCATCCTGTCCGCTGACAATAACAGTTGAGTGCCGCAGTTATCGCATTCGATTAGGACCGATCTAACGGACATTCCCCACTGCTGCGTATTATTTATAATAGCCAGGAATAATGACGATCTCCTTGAAATCCCATTTGTTGTCCGCCTCGCAGACGAAGCAAAACCGCAATGCCTTCTTGGAAGTGAGATACTTTTTGACTTGGACCTTTTGTTTATTGGTTAGTGGCATCTCGTCTCAGGTCTAAAGGAAGCTTAGCATTTGCCTCGACTGGGTCACTTGTTCTTTGCCAGAATTCAGTCTGTGGTCACATTGATTTCCGTGCAATGAAAATCTCTGAACAGGAGTTCTGGAATTTAGCTCCAGAAGAATGGTTGAAACCAATGGGGTCTGTGCAGGACACGGCAGGGACGATATTCTTCCACGAAGGGAAAACCGCTTTGATTCTTTTCACGAGGATTGGTGATGTGACAATAGGAAGTTATGTTCTCCCGATGGCGGTGAACAAGATGGGAAAAGTTTTCGTAATCACCGAAGTCCTCCTGCCGGGCATGTTTTCTAGTTCGGTGGGGCTGACGTTGAAAGACAAGCACGCAGCAATTGTTCAACTCAAGATACCACTCTCGCAAACTGCGAAGGGTTACGAGGAAAAAACAGTCAAGTTTCTTTTATGGGCGAAGGTAGTTTGCAAGACAAATAGGATTGCCTTCGGCGAGAGCCAGCGGCATCCGGAATTCATGTTCCAACCTGTCACCGAAATGGGAAACCTTCCCGTGCAGGAATAGGTTGGAATGGCTCACTTTAGAGGAGCTGCGAAATGTTCAGAAGAATATCGAAGTTTTGTGTCGCAACAACGGGCACGCCGGCGGCCTGCGCTCCGCAAAACAGATGACCTTTGCGGCGCAAACTTCCGTGGTCAAGGCGAGTCCGTTTCCGGGAGCGTTGAAGCGGCTTGCTCCCACTCGGTGGTCAGACGTTTCAAACTTTCCATGACATCGGTGAGTTCGCGGTTGATGTGCTGCGCCGCGCCGGATTTTTCGTAAGTCTCCGGCTTTTCCAATGCGGCAGTCAGCTCGGCCTGACGCGATTCCAAGTCGGCAATTTCCTTTTCCAAACGATTCACGACTTGCTTTTGCGCCTGGCGTTCGCGCGAGCGCGCCTGGCGTTGCTCCGCTTCGAGCCGCTTTTGTTCCCTGCGATCCTGGGAGGGACGGCTTGCAGCCGTCCCCCTTTGATTGATTGCAACACCCCTGCCACGCAAAGAAGTTTGGGACGGCGACACGCCGTCCCTCCCGTCCGAAGTAAGCGCTGCGCGTTCAGAAACAGCCGATGTCTTGTCGAGATAATATTGATAGTCACCCGGATAGTGCGTGAGTTGGCCGCCGCTGACGCGGACGACGTGATTGGCCAGCGCGCGAATAAAATAAACGTCATGGCTGATGAAAATGAGCGTGCCTTCGTATTGGTCCAGCGCGACGGCCAACGCGTCGATGCTCGGAATGTCGAGGTGCGTGGTCGGCTCGTCCATCAGGATAAGATTGGGCGGGTCGAGCAACAGTTTTACGAGCGCCAGTCGGCTCTTCTCGCCACCGCTCAAGACGCCGACCTTTTTGAAAACGTCATCGCCGCGAAACAGAAAGCAACCGAGCACGGTGCGGACGAATTGCTCGGTGACGCGCTGCGGCGTGTCCAGCGCTTCATCGAGCACGGTCAACTCGGTCCGGAGCGTGTCCACGCGGTTTTGCGAGTAATACCCCGCCTTGACGTTGTGACCGAGCACGCGAGCGCCGGATTGCGCGGTCAAGATTCCAGCGAGCAGCTTGAGCAAAGTGGATTTACCCGCGCCGTTCGGACCGACGAGCACAATGCGCTGGCCGCGCTCCGCCTGAAAGTTCATGCCGCGATACACGACATTGTCGCCGTAGGCGTGGTGAATGTTCTTCAGGGTGATCACCTTCAACCCGCTTCGTCGCGGTTGCGGAAAGGAGAAACTGATCTGCTCCTCGTCGCCGACCGGCGCTTCGATTTTTTCCATGCGCTCGATCTGCTTGAGCTTGGCCTGCGCCTGGGTGGCCTTGGTGTTCTTGGCGCGGAACCGGACCACGAACTCCATCAGTCGCCCGATTTCGCGCTGCTGGTTCTTGTAAGCCGCCAGCAGTTGCGCCTCGTTCGCGTCGCGTTGTTCGAGGTAATCGTCGTAGTTGCCGCGGTAGCGAACCAGTTTGCCGAGCCGGATTTCAACGACGCTGGCGACGAGCTGGTTCAGGAACTCGCGGTCGTGCGAAATCATCAGGATCGCGCCGGGATAATTCCTCAAATAATCCTGAAACCAAAGCAGTGCTTCGAGATCGAGATGGTTCGTCGGCTCGTCGAGCATCAGCAGGTCGGGCTCCTGCACGAGCAAGCGCGCCAGATGCGCGCGCATCACCCAGCCGCCGCTCATCTCGCGGGCAGGACGGTGGAAATCGGACTCGCGAAAACTCAGGCCGGCGAGGATTTTCTTCGCCCTGGCGTCGAGTTGATAACCGCCGAGTTCGTTGAAGCGGTCGTGGGCGTTGTCGTGGAAATCGGCTTCACCCGGATGCCCCGCGTCCCAGGCGAGCACTTGCCGGCGCAACCTGACGAACTCGGGTGATATCCCGCTGGCCAGTTCGAGCACGGTTTCGTCTCCCACCGCCGCGGTTTCCTGCGGCAGGTAGCCGACCGTGACGTTGCGCTCGAAAGTGATTTCGCCGTCGTCCGGCGATTCGTTTCGCAGAATGAGGGAGAAGAGCGTGGTTTTCCCTGCGCCGTTTGGCCCGACCAGCCCAATGCGGTCCTGGCGGTTTACTTGCAACGACACGTCGACGAACAACGTCCGTCCGCCAAATGCTTTGGTTAATCCACTGATGGTCAGCATCCGAACGCGGGATGGTGCTGGGAAGCAGTGAGTGGCGCAAGCGCGCAGTTCGTGACCAGTCCGGCGGACAGCCTACAAAACTTTGCCTCAGGTGAAGCAAAGTTTTGTAACACTCTGTGGATATGTGGCCGCAAATGATCAACTCAATTCAGTCGGTCAATCTTCGCAGCCATGACGAAGTCGCTTTCGGTCAAACCGTCGATCTTGTGCGTCCAGAGCGTGATTTTCACGCGGCCCCAGGAAAGATAAATGTCCGGATGATGACCTTGTTGTTCCGCGAGTTCGCCGACTTTGTTGGTGAAGGCGAGCGCTTCGCGAAAGTTTTTGAAGGTAAAGTCTTTCTCCAGGTGATGGCCGTTGACGACCTCCCAATGGTTGCCCAGTTTCCTCTGCAACTCAGCCAACGCCTGTCCCTTCAGGGGCGGAATTCCGCCTTTGCACGGGACACATTCCTGTTCCGCCAGTTCGCTCATAACATTTTCAATGGCAGGACCGAGACTATCATAGATCCAGTCGGCGCTCAAGTTGCGATATGAACCATTCTGCCTGCCATCCGAAGTTAATCATGAACAATCCGGTCAGGCAGTTCGTTTCGATCATCCGGATCACGCGGAAAATGTTGGGCCAAGATATTGCCGATCATTTGAATCGCCTCGAGAATCGCTTCGGTGAATCTGCCTTCCTTCAGCAATCCGGCCATTTGAGCGCTCACACGCTGCCAGAACGCGTCGCCGCATTTCTCGTGAACACCCGCGTCGCCGACGATGGCGAATTGCCGCGCCAGCGGAACCAGATAAATCAGCACCGCGTTGCGCTGACGCGTTTTGGTCATCCCGAGTTCCACGAATCGTTTCCGCGCGAATTTCAACGGATCAGTCCGCCGCCGGTGCGAGACGTACACCCGGATTTCACCGGAGCTTTTGCGTTCCGCCTCGGCAATCGCCTTCACGATTCTGGCTTCGTCCAGTTTACTGACAAATTCTTTGTGGTTCATATCTCATCACCAACTTCCACTGGCTCCACCCCCGCCGAAGCTTCCGCCACCGCCGGAAAAGCCCCCGCCGGAGGACCCGCCTCCGCCGCCCCAGCCACCACCGCCTCCTCCACCCCAGCCACCGCCGCCCCACCACCAGCCGCCGTAATTTACTCGGCCGCTCCGATGGTACACGGTGCCCCGAGCCATCCGACGAATGCTGCCCAGGATCAGAATCAGCACGATGACCCAAAAAAGTATGAAAATGAAACCGCCGGGATTGCCCCGCTGGTTTACCGTTCTGCCGGTGCCTTTGTACTCGCCTTGCGCGGCCTGCAATAGGGCAGTCACGCCCGCTGTCAGTCCGCCGTCGTAGTCGCCCCGTTTGAAGTGCGGCGCGATCTCATCATCCACGATCCGTTTCCCCAGCGCGTCCGGCAGCGCGCCTTCCAGCCCGTAACCGACCTCGATCCGCATTCGCCGCTCCTGAACGAAGACGAACAGCACCGCGCCGTTGTTTTTTCCCTGCTGACCGACTTTCCATGTCTCCGCGATTCGCCGGGTGTAATCTTCCAACGCCGAATCGGTCTGCATACGCGGGAAAACAGCGACGACGATCTGGCTGGAGGTCGATTTCTCAAAGTCTTCGAGAGTCTGGTTCAGCCTCTGCGCCGTGGTGGTGGACACAACGCCGGCATAATCATTGAAGTAACTTGCCGGCTTCGGCGGCATGACCTCGCGCGCCAGACAATCCAGGGTCAGGAGAGCAAGAATGATCAGGAAGAGAATTCTCCCGAATAGATTTTCGCGCATTGAACCATTGAACTTTTCCCTCACCCGCCCTTTGGGCACCCTCTCCCGCTCGGAGGGGGAGAGGGATGGGGTGAGGGGGTGCATGAGGAGCAAAATGCCGTTGACCTGCGGGGCGCAGCGATTGTTTGAAGTCCGTGACACGGGACTCTACGGCTTTGCGGGCGCGGTCTTCTGAGTGCCGAAATTAAATTCCACTTTGGGCGGTG
>QHNT01000292.1 GCA_003218515.1 Verrucomicrobiota bacterium
GCGATCCTGTTGGTGATCCCCGTGCTGCCGAAACCCACATTCCCGTTCTGACCGTCGATCCACGCGAGCGGATGTCCCACCCAGTTTTTGACCAGTTGATCATTGTGGTCGGTTGGATACATGTACCAGGCAAGCTCAAGCTGCTTGAGGTTGCTCAAACAACGGATCGTTCCAGCCTTCGCTTTGGCTCTCGCCAGCGCAGGCAACAACAAACCGGCCAGTATCGCAATGATGGCGATGACCACCAGCAGTTCGATCAAGGTAAAACCGGCGTGGCGAACTGAGCGCCTGGCGCCAGTCAGAATTACTGAATTTGACGCAGACATAAACGGGTCCTTTCCGAAGACGTTTCCGGGCTGTCTTGTGAAGGATAGCTGTTCCCTCATCCATGTCAATCACCGGGCGCATGGAGACTCCTGTGCGTTTGAAGGCACATGGGTCTTGGACCCGATGCTGACCGACATCCCAAACCCAGGATAGTGCCACCAGCTTGGTGGCGGCGGTGCTGCGGCACCGCCGTCCGCCGCGGCAGCGGCGCACCCACCAGGTCCAAATCAGGACATCCCCAAACCACAAACCATTTGACCCTCACTCGGAATTTCAACTTAATAACCCAACGCTATGAAATCCCGCCCCGCCGCGTCGGTTGTCCTCGTTCTTTGCTGCGCGCAAGCGAGCTTCGCAGCCCAGCCTTCCGGCAAGACTTACAATTTCCCCATCTACAAAAACAATCCACCCGGCAAACAGCTCACCGGCGCTTACGCCCCCGCGGACAGCCCGCCCCTTGCGCCTGAGGAGACTCAGAAGAAGTTCAAAGTCCCGAAAGGTTTTGAAGTGCGCCTCTTCGCGAGCGAGCCGGAAGTGGTCAATCCCGTGGCGATGACCTGGGACGAGCGCGGGCGCTTGTGGGTGTTGGAGCTTTACGAATATCCGAAAGGTGTCCCCAAAGGACAGAAAGGCCGCGACCGCATCAAGATTCTCGAAGACACCGACGCCGATGGCAAAGCGGACAAAGTCACTGTGTTCGCCGACGGTTACTCGCTTGCGACCGGACTCGCGCTCGGCAACGGCGGCGTCTATCTCGGCGTCGCGCCCGACCTCCTCTTCCTCGAAGATACCAACGGCGACGACAAGGCCGACAGGACCACCGTGCTCAAGACCGGCTTTGGCATGGAAGACCGGCACGAACTGCTCAACGGATTCGCCTGGGGACCGGACGGCTGGCTCTACATGACGCACGGCGTGTTTACTCACTCGAAAGTGCGCGACCCGAACGACCCCGATGGTTTCGGCGTGCAAGTGGACGCCGCCCTTGCCCGCTATCATCCGCGCACCAAAAAATTCGAAGTGTTCGCTGATGGCACAAGCAATCCGTGGGGTGTGGATTGGAACGAGCGCGGCGACGCGTTCGTGAGCGCGTGCGTGATTCATCACCTCTTCCACATGGCTCCAGGCGGTCAATACAATCGCCAGGGCGGCACCTGGGCGAATCCCTACGGCTACGTTGGCGACCTACCGAGCAAGGGACTGCCGGCGATTGTCGATTGGCGCCATTACCGCGCGGCGCATTCGGGTATATGCATCTATCAGGGCGACCAATGGCCGGCCGAATGGCGCGGGCTGGTGTTCCTCGGCAACATCCATCAAAGCGCCATCAACTGCGACCGCCTCACGCCCGTTGGCTCGACTTATCGCGCGGAGAAGGAATCCAAACTCCTCGGCCCGGACAAAGGCCCGTGGGAAGTGGGCGCGGGCAACTTCCTCGTGTGCGACGATCATTGGTTCCGGCCCGTGAGCGTGCAGACCGGCCCCGACGGCGCGATGTGGATCGCCGACTGGTCAGACAAATATCCCTGCTACCAGAACGCCCAAGCCGATCCCGAAGGCGTGGACCGGGAATTCGGCCGCATCTGGCGCGTGGTATGGGTGGGGGACAAGCCGGGCAGAACGGTGGCGAGCCGATCGGACCCGGAAATGGATTTGAAAGGTCTCGGGGAAGACGACCTCGTGAAGCTACTGAGCCACGACAACTCGTGGCAGCGGCGCCAAGCCCAACGAATCTTGCAAGACTTCACAGACTCGTATACAGGCAGTTGGCGTGCAAAGGGACGGAGCGGGGCGAGCCCCCAAGAGACCTTAAGAGAACTCCTTAGTTCCTCGAGCAAGCTGGCTACGCGCCTTTCCGCGCTTTGGACGCTTCGTTTGGCCCCTGGCCCTTGGATCGTTTCTCTCAAAATCGGTTCTACTCCCCTCAAAATCGCTTCCGTCGATGATCGTGCAGAGATGCGCCAATGGGCAGCGCGACTAACCGCGGAGACTCCGGAGAACCTAGTTGAGATCAAGCTATCCACAGCGGCGGGAAGGCCTGCTCCCATTCCAATCCGCGATCCGGAAGGTCTTTCGCGGCTTGCCACTTTAACGACAGATTCCGATGCCTCAGTTAGGGCAGCCGTCGCAGTCGCCCTGCGTCAGCTCACCTCTCGATCCCTCACAATGGACTTGCCTTCACCTCTCACGGAGAAACTAGACCTAGATATACACTTCCGAGAACTCCTCGCCCGCCCCAGTGTCGAAGGCGACTTTTACTACCCGCACATCGTCTGGATGGCAATGGAGCCGTTGGTGGCGCGGGATCCGCAGCCGTTCTTCCCGCTCGTCAGTGCGCACGAAAATTCTGTGAGCGCCTACTGCCTGCGCCGCGTCATGCGCCGCATCTGCGACCTCACGGACACCGGCGCCCGCGAGAAACATTTAAACGCCGCGATGGAATTCCTCGGCACCATCGCGGCCAGGACCGCGCTGGCCGACGCCGCGCTCGACGGTCTCATTGACGCTTTCAAGAGCAAAGGCGCGCCGCCCACGATCAAACTGGAACCCATTTTCGCCAGGCTAACTGCTAACTCTGCCCTCGCCGATAAAGCCCGCCGGCTTGCCACGTTGCTCGGCGACACCAGCGCCAGTCGCGCGCTCATCGCGAAGATCAACGACGCGAACGCGAGCGTTGAAGAGCGTTTGAAGGGGATTCAGGCTGCGCGCGAGACGAAGGACGCCGCGGCCAAGGCGGAGTTGTTGAAGTTGTTGAAGACACCCCTCACCCCGGCCCTCTCCCCTCCGAGGGCAGAGGGAGGCAAGGTTGGCGACCAGAGCACCCTCTCCCCCGCGGGGGAGAGGGCCGAGGTGAGGGGGCCGTCCGACCAGGCACAGCAGCTCTACGTTGAAACCGTCCGTGCGCTGAGCGCCTTTGACGGAGACGAAATCGCTTCCTCGGTGGTTGACGCCTGGAAGAACTTCTCACTTCCCACGCGCCGCGCCGCCGCTGACGTTCTCGTCACGCGCAGCAAGTGGTGTCGCACGTTGCTCGCCGGTGTGGACAAAAGGAGTGTCGATCCGCAGGACTTCTCTGCCACCGCCCGTCGCGCGCTGGCGAAGAGTTCAGACAACACCGTGGTTGACCACGCCAATCGCGTTCTCGGACGTTATCGCGCCACGGGCGAGGACAAGCTCAAACTCATTGCCGAGAAGCGCAAAGTGGTGTTGAACGGCGAGCCGGACATCAAGGCGGGCTACGAAGTCGCCAAACGCACCTGCTTCGTCTGCCACAAGCTTTACGGCGAAGGCGCGGACGTCGGTCCCGACCTCACCGGCGTGGGCCGCAGCACGCTCGATGCGCTCCTGCACAATATCGTTGACCCGAACGAAGTCATCGGAAACGGTTTCGAGAACACCGAAGTCGAGCTGAAAGACGGTCGCACGCTCAATGGTCGTATCGTCGAGGACACGCCCACCCGATTGAAGCTCCTCGCCTCCGGTCCCACCGAACACCTCATCGCGCGGAGCGATATCGCCGTCGTCAATGGCAAACCGGGCATCCGCACGAGCGAGTTGAGCCTGATGCCCGAAGGCCTGGAGCAGATGTCCGACGCCGACTTCCGGAACATGATCTGGTATCTGCTCAATCCGCCCGGCGACAACCGGCCGATGACACCGCAGCTTTGGAAGGAACTCACCGGCGAAGAAATGCCCATGAACAAATCCGCTCGATCATCCGCAATCGACCGTCGCGGCGTGGTCGAATCCGGAGTGGAGAGCGATTTGGCCTGCTTGCTGCTATAACCTTTTTGCGAAGCTCGCGTCGTGGCTTCAGCACCGCGGAGGATGTCCTCCGAAGTCGAAACAAAACAAAAACTGAACTGGAAAATGTTGTTTATGAAAATCTTATCTGCACTCTCACTCCTCTGCGCCGGGGTCCTCGGTTTGGCGATGATAACGGAAGCCGCGGATCAGCCGGTACGGCGGGACCGCCATGACATCCGCCGGGACCGCCGTGACCTGCGCGAAGATCGCGCTGATCGCAACCAGGATGTGAAAGACCTCCGAAAAGACAAGGCCGACGCGCTATCCGACAGGCAGGACATAAAAACCGATGTGAAGAATGTTCGCAGCGACCGGCAGGACCTCCGCAAAGACCGTGCGGACGTGCGCGGCGACCGCGCCGATCTTCGCAAAGACGGCAAAGATCTGCGGGAAGACCGGCAGGGATTGCGCCAGGACCTCAAGAACGGCAATGTCGCCGGGGCGCAGAAGGAACGTGCCGAAATCAAATCTGACCGCGCGGACGTTCGGAGCGACGTCAAAGGCCTGCGCCAGGACAAACAGGATGTTCGCACGGATCGCCACGACCTTCGCAATGACGTGAAGGAGGCGGGCAAGGACGGGCAGGATTTGCGCCAGGACCGCCGGGATATCCGGCGTGATCGTCGCGACATTCGTCGCGACAACCGGGACGTCCGGTCCGACAAGAAAGACCGGAAAGAAGACTTGAAAGAGCTAAACAAGGACAAGCAGGAGCAGACTCCTGCAGGTTCAAACTAATTGGGGCGTGGGTTCGACGACGGCGCCCTGAAATCGCTGTCGTGGGAAACGTGGGAGCCGGAACCGGAAACGGTTCCGGCTCTTTTCGTTGAAGAACAACCGAGCGAAAATCCATCGGCCTGACAGTCAGCTTCGTCGCCTCGCCCGCGCGTAGCCACAAGCATACCCGGAACGAAGCGGGTCCGGCAGGCGTTGAAGTTCAAGTCGCCGGAACAAACCGCTGAAAAAGCAACGCCGCGACAAACAACAAGACAAAAGCGAACCCGGTCCAGATCGTTTGCCCACCGGCCACCGCCAGCAGATCAACGAGCACGATGCCCGCCAGCAGCCCGCCGACCGCGCGCCCGACATTCGGATCGGAAATCGTAAAGGCGTGACGCAGGCACTGGACAATCCACAGACCCAGAATTGCTGAAAGCAGCAGCGCCGAGCGCCGAAAATCATCGGCGTTGACAGCCAGCGCGAGCAGAATGGGCGCGGCCAGCAGATAGCACGGCCATGCATTCAACGCGCCGCCAGTGCTTTCCTGCCGGGCCAGAAAACTCAAGCCAACGATGTAGGCGGCGAGCGCAAACGCGCTCCAGATGGCCAGGCCGCTCACGCCATGGACCGCCGTCGAAGCCGCGACGAGATAGAGAAAAAAACGGCACGCGGCCATGAGCACCGGGGAAAAGCCGACCAATTTATGGACCGCGTCGTAAATGACGATGCAAACCAGGAGCAGCACCGCCAGCACACCGGTGGTTTTGCTGAGCAAAATCAGGATCACGGTCCCGGCTCCCAGCCAGCCGAAGCCCCAACGCCAGACCTCATCGACGGTGATTTGCCCGGATGGGATCGGGCGTTCCATGCGGTATTGCCGGTCAAACTCGACGTCAAACGCGTCGTTCAAAAACATCCCGCCGAGGAAGAGGCAGGTCGTGCCGAGGCAGACCACCAGCAACATCCACCCGCTCCCGCCGCCGCCGAGAAGCCAGCCTGCCAGACAATTCGACCAGACTGTGGGCAGGTTCGATACCCGCCCCAAAATAAGCAGCGTCCGCCAATACGGCGTCAGGTCGGTCCTGGTAAGCAGCAGCATGGTGCGCGATAAGAAAGCAGGAAGCTGGCGAAAAGCAATCCTGGGAGCCGGTAGTGTCACAGTTCGGTGGGGCGAGGTTCAGGGGAAGCCCCCTTTCGTTTTTTCGCATGCATTGGCACCATGAACCGCCCCTCACCCGACCTCCGGCCACCCTCTCCCCATCGGATGGGGAGAGGGAAGGGGTGAGGGGGCGGTTCATGGGAAACCTTCATTCGCTTTTGCGCATGCATTGGGACCATGAACCAGATTGGCACCCCTCTCCCTGCCCTCTCCCCGCAAGGCGGGGAGAGGGTGGCCGAAGGCCGGGAGAGGGGCGGTTCATGGGAAGGCAACATCTCCAAAGCTCACACTGCGGTCACGCCGCGTTCCGCCATTTGTCGCAGCGTCCATTGGTATTCCGCGACGAGCTGGTCAACGACGTTCCGGTTCTTCAACTCGGGCGGCAGGACTTCCCAGGTGTAGGTTTCCATCTCAACGTGCGAGCAAAGCGAAGGGTTCCCTTTCAAAACGTCCATCAACCCGAGGAGGTGATCGGACGTGGTGCCAAACAACGGCGTCGGTTTGCTGTGCAGCGGAATGTGGAAATGAATCCGCCACTCTTCAGATTTCGGATTTCGGATTTCGGATTTCGGATTTAATGCCGCATCCAGGTCTCTAAAGCGCGTCATGGCGCCGTCCGCCGCGCGCGCTACGACCTGATGAAAATAGATGTCGTCGGCGAAGGCTTTCAGCGCGGCGCGAACTTCCGGCGTCGGACGTACCTTCAGGGCCGAGCTGAAATGCAGCTTGCTGATTTTGATGTGGTGTTCCCGGAACCGGGCAATGACTTCGCTGGGTTCCTCGAATTCCACGGCCAGATGGCAGGTGTCATAGTTCACGCCGAGATGCTCGCCGAGACGCGGGTCATTCGGATGGTCGGCGCGCAGTTGCTCAAAGAATTTCCCCGTCTCCTCGCTCGTTTCCAGGTAGCAAAGTTGAACGAACCGGGAACGGTGCTGACGCTGCCCTCGACGCCGTCGTGGACGAGTTGAGCGAGCAAATCGAACAGCCGGTTCGTGTATTCCACCCGTTCGTTCGTGGTCCAGTCGGGGGCATAGACCTGTTCCTTCACCCGTGCGCCGTGAAACTTGCCGTAGGGAAATCCATTGATTGTGAAAACGTAGCAGTTGTGCTGATCGAGCCATCTCCGGAACGCGAGCAACGCGGTTTTATCCGAAAGCTCGCGCGACGCCTGGTCGCTCAGGCGCAATCCGATGGCGTAGGGCTTGTCCGGGCAGACCCGCGCCTTCACCGCGAGCGTGTAGCGTTCGAGGTTTGCGAAAGTTTCCGGCCAACTTTCGCCGCGATGGATATTGGTGCAATAGGCGACGTGGATGCCATGCTTGAGTTTCATGCGCCGCTGAATCTAACCGCAAAGACGCGCAGACACGGATAACAATTGTAAATTCGCCCGACTGCGGTTCGCGCATCGCCGTCGAGCCGCGCTCTCCAAAGGCTGTGCCAAAACCCTTGGTCGCCAGCTCCTCGGAGCGCCTGCCTTTCATTCGCCAAGCGTCGCTCCACGGATGGCCTCAATCGCCTGCCACGCTGCGCGTCGAGTCGCTCGATTGCTGGCGGACTCGACTACCTGCTGAAGGCGCGGCAGAGCGGATCGTGCCTCTGGTCCCATCTCACCGAGGAGACGGGCGGCGTCCTCCGGTTGAATGTCGCGTTGCGCGCTCAGGAGTTCCGTCGCCACCGTTGCAATTTTCTGTGCGTCTTCGGGCGAGAGCCGCCAGAGCGCCTTCGCGGCCGCCATCCGGGTTGAAGGCTGCCCATGCTGCAGAAGGTCGCGGAGCAGCGCGGCGCTTTGCGCTTTGCGGTCCGGTTTGACCCGCGCTAATGCTTCGGCCGCCGCCACGCGAACATTGGGATGCTGATGGTTCAGCAACCCGGTCAGCGCCGCATCGGCGGACGAGGCCTGTGGACCGATCCTGCCCAGCAATCGCGCCGTCCGGCTCTGGCCACTGTCCGGCTCCATCATGCCGAGGAGTTCCCCAAGAGGAGCGACGAGACCGGGGCCGAGTCCAGGATCGACGTCCAGCATCGCGCGTGCGGCGGCTAACCGGACCTCTATTACTTCATCGTTGTTAAAAGTGTGTTCGAGAGCGTCGATCACTGACCGCGATGAATCCTTGGCAATTCCAAGCGCATCGGCGGCGGACCAACGCACTTCGTAGTGTCGGTCCCGCAGAGACCTTAGTAACGTGTCGCGCACACGCGGGTCTCTTGGGGCAATCGCGGCCAGCGCGTCGAGTGGCGCCCTCCTTTCCAAGGCGTCGCCACGCCGCGCGGCTTTGGTCAGAGCTGGAATCGCATCGCTGGCGCCAGGTCCGATGCGCTCAAGCAACGACGCTGCACGCCATCGGTGTGCCGGGTTGTTAAGGAGTTCGATAATCCGTGGAAGGGCTGACCGAGCTTCTTCGCCGGCATCGCGGAGCGCGCCGAGCGCCGAGTCACGGACCTCCTCCGAAGGATCTTGCAGCGCTTCGGCCAGCGCGGGAACGACGACGCGCACCGCCGCGCCGAGTTCTCCGAGTTCTCCGGCCGCTCTACGGCGGATTTCTTCGTCGCTATCGCGCAACGCGGTGGCGAACACACGCGCTGCCATCTCCCTTTCGGTCGCGGTGGGTCGCAAATAGTCATTGAGCCAGGACAACGATTGTGCCCCGGGGATGTCTTCCTGCGGTGATTCGACTACGAGCCGAAAGCTGGCAATCACCTGTTCACCCAACTCGACGGTTGGAAAGCGTTGCCAGTCGGCGAAAGTCGCGTAGGCGCGTTCCCACCGGTTGGTCCCCGTGACGGAGCGGACAGATAGAAAACCCGATCGGCTGGACTTGGCGGCGATACCGAGCGCCATGATTGCGTCATTGCGCTTGAAAGACTTTGAACGGTCGCTCCGCAGGTATTCCGCCAGGATCGGTTCGACTCTCACATCCCAAGGGGCGATGAGGCAAAGCGCATCGAGCGACTCGCCGCTGACATCGTAGTCGGCGTCGAACGCCCCTTTGGCAAAAACCGGAATGACTTGGCCAGGATCGAGACCGGCGACGAGACGAAGACTCCAGACGGCTGTCCGCCGGATTTTCGCCGCAGGCGAGGAGCTCAATTGAATCAGAACAGGGATGGCGTTCGTGCCCGCACGAAGCGTAATGTC
>QHNT01000293.1 GCA_003218515.1 Verrucomicrobiota bacterium
CTTGTAAAAATTCATCGTTTCGGACGGGGCGTGGATGATTTGGATTCCTTTGGCGCGCGCGGCTTTGATGACCGGCGACATTTTGTCGGCCAGCGCGCCGCACCGCTCCGTGGCGCCTTCGCACCAATGCTTGTCCCACATGTCGCAAATGATGATCGCCACTTCCGCGACCGGGACTTCTTTCATCAACGTCACTTCATCCCACACACCGCTCCCTTTGAACGTTTCCACGCGCGTGCGCAGTTTGAGTTTGATGGCTCCTTCGGGCCTGGGCCGGAGCGGCGGCTGAACGTCATCTGCCAACGCGAAAAGGCAGCTTAAGATCAGCAAGGCGAGCGAGCGCGGAGGTTTCATGTCGCTGAGTATGTCGCCACCGCGCCATATTGCGTCAACCAATTTAGCACGCGGTCGCGCGCGCTTTGAAAAACCCGGCGCTCGACAATTCACAATAAACCTCTCGCCGCTCGTGCCGGTGACTCGGAATTGGAACTGGCCGTTCGTCAGCCACGTTTCGCGCACTTGCAGAGCGAGCGATTCCCATTTTTTAATCGCTTTTCAGGCTGGTACCTGATAAGAAGTCCACTTTGGACAGTATGGCTAAACTGATGATTCAAAGCGGCCCGCGCCAGGGAGCGCAAGTCGAACTCAAGCCGGGCTTAAATCGGCTCGGACGCCATAGCGACAATGACCTTCAAATCGACGATCCTTCAGTTTCCGGTCATCACTGCGAAATCCTCCTCGAAAGCGGATCAGCCTCGGTAACAGACCTGGGCTCGACCAATGGCACGTACCTCGACGGCCAGCTCATTCAGTCATCACCGATCCGACCGGGCCAGACCCTTTATCTGGGCGTCGTGCAAATGCTGTACGACGCGCCCGTGAGCATCCGAATCGCCTCTGCTCCGCATCCCCCAGCCGTCCCGACGCCGGTGTTGCCGTCGGGAATGAGCCCTTGCAAGAATCATCCGCAGCAACCGGCTGAATGGGTCTGCGGCCGTTGTCATCAACTCCTTTGCGCCAGTTGCGTTGCCACGCGAAAGGTCGGCAGCAAACCTCTCCCGTTTTGCAGCTTATGCGGCGGGCAGTGCATGCAAATGGGACTCGGCGTTTTCGCCCGCCGCGCGGAGGCAAAGTCTTTCTTCGCTCAATTCCCTGAAGCGTTCGTGTATCCATTCAAAGGCAGCGGCATTGCCCTGCTGATCGGCGGCACATTGTTTTTCGCATTTCTGGATTTTCTCAAGCGCGGACCATTGGGACCCCGCGGCGGCCTGCCGATCTTTTTCATGATCGGAAGTTTATTCATCACGGCAATCTCCGGCGGTTATCTGTTTTCCTACCTGCAGAAAATCGTCCAATCCTCCGCCCAGGGCGAGGAATCGATGCCGTCCTGGCCTGAATTCTCTGACTTTTGGGCGGACATCCTTCAGCCGTTTCTGCACGCGCTGGCAATCGCGGTTTTCTGTTTTGGCCCGTTATCCGGTTTTGCGATCTGGTCAGGGATCGAATTCGCTCTCAATCAAACCGTAAACCCTGCCTTGTTGCTCGGCACACTCCTGGCAGCAGGCTGGGCGATACTTTATTTCCCAATGGCCATGCTGGCGGTGGCCATGGCCGACAGTTTGACCGGGCTCAACCCGCTCTTTGTCATACCTTCCATTTGCAAAGTGCCGCTCGAGTATCTGGTGGCCTGCTGCGTGGTTTTGGTAATTTACGCCGTGAAGCTGGCGGTTGGATTTGTTCTGGCGTTCCTCTCCATTCCACTGCTCACAGCTCTGCTGAGTGGTTTCCTGTCGCTCTACTTCCTCACGGTCGAAATGCGGCTTCTTGGCACACTGTATTACACCCGAAAGGATCGCTTGAACTGGTTTTAAGAGGACCGTTGCGGAGCATTTGGGACATGGGCGCGCAAACTGTCAGCCACGGAGTGGCGGAAGAGCGTAGCCCACGGCGCGAGCCGTGGGAACCAATGCGCCATCGCCAAAAGCCCCGTCAGGGGCGAAAGAATTCCTACCAAAGAGAATGGTCTTTCGCCGCTGAGCGGCTCCGATTTCTAAACACGCCAACCCAACGGCTGACGCCGTGGGCTAACCTCTGTCGCTGCTCCGCAGCTCCATGGCGCCGCTCTCAAAGATTTATTTCTACCCAACCGCCCAGCATAAGCACGCACAAGCTCCGGCCCATCTCACAAATTTCATCATTTCCCCGACCTGACATTTGCATTGGCAGCAGGCGGTCCGTCGCCCTGCAAATACGCAAACAAGTCCATCACTTGCTGCGGCGTCATAGCTTCGAGCAAGCCTTCCGGCATCAGCGAGACCGAGGACGGATTCAGCTCTTTGATCCGGTCCCGCGCGAGCACGTGCCGCTCGTTGTTGCGGTCCAGAATCGTCACGGCGGTAGGCGACGATTCAACCAGCAGGCCCGCGAGCGACTGGTCGTCCTTCGTGATCGCTTCGTAGCTCACGTATTCCGGTCGAATAAAGGCGTTGGGATTGACTATGTCGAAGAGCATGCCCTCGGTGTTCTTCCGGTCCGCGCCCGTCAGGTCCGGCCCGATCATGTTCCCCTCGCCGAACAATCTGTGGCAGACCCCGCACGTTTGCTGAAACACCTGTTTGCCGGCGACCGGATCGCCTTTGCCCTGACGACCCGCAACCCCGCTCGGCTTGAGCACCAGCCGGAGGCGGTTGATCGTATTCTCCTTTTCGGCCGTAGAAGTTGATTCGACTTTACCCCAGCGCTTCTCCACACGCTTCGTGAGTTCGGTGTCCTTCAGCGCCACGATCTGGCGCAATTGATCAAAACCCAACTCGGCCTGGGCGGTCTTTCCCGCGTCCACCGCATCCAGCAACGCCGCTGACCACGCTGGCCGACTGCACAGGGCATTGCGCGCGCGCTGGCGCAAGTCAGAGGCCAATCGAGGGTACATCTCCACAATCACCTCGGCGATACGTCGATGCGGGAAATGCTGCAGAGCCGACAACGCGGCGTTCCGTATCGTCGCCGAATTCGATTTTTCAAACATGTCCAACAACACCGGCACACTCTGCTGCTCGTTGATTTGGCCGAGAACCTCAATCAAAACTGCACGATCCGCCTCGGGCGCTTTCTCGTCGGAAACGGATTTCAACGCCAACGCTTTCGCCTCGGAACTTCCAAGGCGCAATCCCAGTCGAACTAAATGCGGACTCGGATTTTTCCGTTGCCAGGCTCTCGTGAACCACGCCGCCAACGGCCCCGGGACTTTCGCAAGCCGTTGTCCGGCCAGCGCCAGTTCCATCCCTTTGAGCAGCCGGTCCGTGTCAGGATCGCCCGGAGCGAGCGACAGAAGCCGCGCGCAAGTAACGAGGCCTTCGTCTGTCCCTTCCGCCGCGTAGCGCCGAGCAACGCGCTCGGCGAGGTGTTGCTGAACAAGCGCATGCTGCCAGACGGCGGGCGACGAAAACAAACCAACCACCTGGTCGCGATCAGAAACAGCCTTGCTCTCGATAGCCCACCAGATCAGCAGCGGAATTTGCGGATCAACGGCATCCTCGTCGCGTTGGAGCAATTCACGGATGATCGGCAAGGCATCCTTCCCCGGCAGGCGTTTTGCCGAACAGGCGAGTTGACTGCGAACCACCGGGCTTCGCTCTGCGCGGGCGCTCGCAACCAGACGCTGCTGAATCGCGGGCGCGACCTGCTTCGCGTCGCACAAAAGGCGAATCGTCCAGGCGCGAACATCCTCACTGCGATGACCGAGCAGCTTTTCGGCCAAAGCCTCGTTGAACCCGCCGCTGACATACAACGCCCAAAGGCTCTCCAGCGACAGGCGGTCATCCTTCGGATTCAAAACGTTCCGACGCAGGGTGGGAATCACCTTCGCATCGCGTCGTTCCGCCAGAATCCGCCGCGCTTCCCGACGAAACCAGTCGTTCGGTTGAGCGAGCAATTTGATCAGTGCTTCGCTCGACAACTTTGAAAGGTCCAACGGTCTTGCAGGCGAGCCGTCCGCAAGCGGACGCGGGCCGCGCGTGTTCCCCTGCAACTCGATTCTATAAATCCGCCCATTGCTGCGGTCCCACGTGTCGATGGAGTCAACGTGTGTCGCCCGCTTGTCGTACCAGTCCGCGACGTAAACCGCCCCGTCCAGGCCAATGGAGCAATCCACCGGCCGAAACCAGATGTCGTCCGTGGTCAACAGTTCGCCGCCGAAATGGCCTTTGAAACTCGACCCGTTCCGTTCGAGCACGTGCCAATAAATCGCATTGGCGAGCAGGTTGCCCGCGATGTAAGCGCCGTTGAACGACTCGGGAAACGATCCGCCTTGATAGATGATTCCGCCGCACGTTACATGCCCGCCTTTGAAGCCGGTGTAGGGAATATGGTCGAAATAACCGAACGTGTAGGGATTGTGCAGCGGGCCGTGTTTGCTGAAGCCTTTGATGTAGTAGCCGCCCTGCACCTGGTGCAACCCGATCTGCTCGCCGAAATTGGTTCCTGCGATGACGTTGCCGTGCTCGTCGAAATCCAGTCCCCAGGTGTTGCCACCGCCTTCGGCGAACAGCTCGAACTCGTGCGTCCGCGGATGGTAACGCCAAATGCCCTGTTGAAACTCAACACCGCGAATGTGCGCCGTCACCGTGCTGCCTTGCGCGCCGTAAAGCCAGCCGTCCGGCCCCCACGTCAGCGAGTTCGCCACCGCATGCGCGTCCTCCAAACCAAACCCGCTCAACAGCACTTCGGGATCGCCATCGGGAACATCGTCATGATTGCGGTCGGGATAAAACAGCAGGTAAGGCGGCTGAACGATGAACACGCCGCCATAGCCGATCGCCATGCCGGAAGCGAGGTTCAAACCGCTGACGAAGTCCTTGAATTTGTCCGGCACACCGTCGCCATCGGTGTCTTCGCAGATCGTAATACGGTCCTCGCCTTTGGGCCCGCGCGGCGGCGGCTCCGGCACGCGGTCGTATTTCGTTCTGAGATACTGGTCAACGCTGACCGCTTTCAACCCGGCGGGCGCAGGATACTGCAAATACTGAATGACCCACATCCGGCCGCGCTCGTCGAAGCTGATGGAAAGCGGTTGCCGGATCTGTGGCTCGCTGGCGACAAGCTTTACCTCGAAGCCATCCGCGACTTTCATGTGCTTCAGGGCTTCCTGGGGCGAAAGCCCTCCGGCAAACGCGGCATAACCGCACATGAGACAAACGGCCAGTGAGAGAAGGAGGTAGTGTCCTAACTTGGTGGCGGCGGTGCTGCTGTACCGTCGAGCGGCGCGGCAGCGCCGCACCCACCCGACGCAGATTGAGACGCTCCCGAGACAGCGTTTGGCTCGACAAAACGGCGGCAGCGTCAAATGATGACGCTGAAACATGCGAATAAAGACTTTTCCCAATCCATTGCTCATGCTCGCGCTTGGGCTTTGGGACAGCAGTCTATCGAAAAGCGCCGCGGCTTCGCCAGAAACAAATTCGCCTCCGCCGCTCACGCGCGCCCACGCGCATAACGATTACGAGCATACCCGCCCATTGCGGGACGCGCTCGACCACGGCTTTTGCAGCATCGAGGCCGACGTCTGGCTCGTGGATGGGAAACTGCTCGTCGCGCACGACCGCGGCAAGGTGAAGCCGGACCGAACGTTGCAGGCGCTCTATCTGGACCCGATGCGCGAGCGCGTGCGCCGGAACGGCGGGAGGCTTTATCCTGCCGGCCCTTCCGCGATTCTGCTGATCGATGTGAAGTCCGACGCCGAGGCAACGTACGCGGCGTTGCGTGAAGTCCTGAAAGAATACGGCGATATGCTGACTGTCTTTCGCAACGGAAGCGTCCAGACCAAAGCGATTACTGTCATCATTTCCGGCAACCGCGCGGCGAAAACAATCGCGGCTGAATCGGTTCGCTACGCCGCTGTGGATGGCCGAATCGAGGACTTGGAATCAAACGCGCCAGGTTCTCTCATCCCGTTGGTCAGCGACAATTGGACCAAGGTTTTCAAGTGGCATGGGACTGATCCTTTGCCTGATGACGAAAGGCACCACTTGAAACAGATCGTGGAGAAAGCCCACGCGCAAGGGCGCAAAGTCCGGTTCTGGGCGACGCCGGACAAGCCGGAAGTTTGGGCAGCACTATTCGATGCGGGCGTTGACTTGATTAACACCGATGACCTGGCCGGGCTGCAGAAATTTTTGTTGAGCCCACCCAGGAAGTAGCCGCCGACGTGAGTCCTCATGAAGCAATTCCACACCAAAAGGCGTGAAAATTCCGGGAACTGTGCGTGCTTCCCCCCTCTCCATGAACCGAGCAGGCTGCGGGTCGCAGACCCGCGGTCCGGGACCGCGCCTCTATGAGGCGCAGCGGTCCATGGTCCCAATGCATGCGAAAAACGAAAGGGGGCTTTCCATGAACCGCCCCGGCTGCGGGTCGCAGACCCGCGGTCCGGGACCGCGCCTCTATGAGGCGCAGCGGTCCATGGTCCCAATGCATGCGAAAAACGAAAGGGGGCTTTCCATGAACCGCCCCTCTCCCGGCCTGCGGCCACCCTCTCCCCGCCTTGCGGGGAAGGGCAGGGAGAGGGGTGCCGATCTGGTTCATGGCCCCGATGCGCGTCCAAATTTTGGAGGTTCCTCCTGCCCATGAACCTCCTCCTCTCCCGCCCTTCGGGCACCCTCTCCCCCGCGGAGGGGGAGAGGGACGGGGTGAGGGGGCCGTTGGCCGGTTCAAGGGCGCCATGCACGTTCGAAGTTCGGGGAGTTCTCTCCTGCGCGAGGGTCGGGTGAGGGCGAGGTTTCCTCCAATCCCATTTTCGGTCTCAGCGCCTGGGTCTCACTCCCAGCAGCCGCGCGGGCAGGAAGAGAATCGCCCTCAGCAGCGCGAACACCGCAGCCACGGTGATGCCGATCAAACGCAACGGGAGACAAATCAACCAGAGCACCGGATACAACACCAGCACCGCCACGGCCAGCGGCGCGGAAAACACGAACAGAATGCTCCAGGCGACAAGTGCCAAAAAGAGGCGCATGACTTACCTTATAGTCCAGTCGCGTGGGAATTTCAACCTTTGATTTCGGAAAACAGATTGTAACGCTCGCCAATCCGCGCTACTCTGCGCGCGTGCTCCAGCCGGATTTCCAAAGGAAGAAGTCTCGCCCGCGCATCCCTGCCTGGTTCTTCGCCGGCTTTCTTGGCGGCTTCACGGGTCTGTTGTCCGGTCAACAAGTCGAAACTCTGCCCGGGACGCAGCCTTTGACCTGGGAAGGCGATCTCTCAACCAGAATGGTCGAAGGCATCGACCGCTTCCTGTTGCGCGAGATCGAGCGTTCGGTCGAGCAACGGCAAAAGCTATGGCATCGCGACTTTTCTTCGCGCGAAGCTTACGAGAAATCTGTTCGACCCAACCGCGACCGACTCCAGAAATGCATTGGAGCGGTTGACCCGCGGTTGCGCGTCAGCGCTTTGCAAT
>QHNT01000294.1 GCA_003218515.1 Verrucomicrobiota bacterium
CAAAACCCTGGTGCAGCAGTTCGAGGCACGGACGATGGACTGCCGAGACTCGGTGATCGAACGCTCGCAGCTCATTGGCCGGAGTCATGTTGAGTTCGCGGACCGTAGCGTGCGGAGTCACCGCGACGGACTGGAGCAAGGCGGCATATTGCCGCGCGAGATGCTCGATGCCGGAGGATGGATAAAGTGTTGGCCGGTATGCGAACGTGATTTTGAGACGAGGAGCGGCGGCGGACACCGCGATGGACAGCTCGAACGGGCTTTCTTCGACAGGCAGCTCAACCGGGCGAAGAGAAGAGGAGCCCAGTTGCAGGGTGCGGGAGGAGCCGTCATGGGAGAGGAACTGAATTCCTCCGTCGAGCGAGGGCGGGCGCTGAGCTTCACGGATGACCTGTTGAAACGGCAACGCGCCATTCTCTTCGGCTTCGCTGAGCGAGCGGGCAACCCGCCGCGAGAGCGTGCGCATTGGCAGATCCGACGTGACGCTGTCGCGGATCAACACCGGATTCTGCAACGGACCGCGAACGCTTTGATCGGCTTTGGCGGAGCGGTTGGACACCACGGTTCCCAGCAGGATGTCGCGTTGGCCGGTATAGCGGTGGACCAGTGCTTTGAAGCAGGCCATCGCCAGAACGAAAGGCGTGGTTCCGTACGTCCCCGCGACGCGGCGGAGATCGCGCGACAGCCGCGCCGGCAGGGTCACCTCGCGGCGCTCGACTTTCCAGGAGGTGCCGGTCGATGGGCGGCGGAATGGGAGTCGTGGTTCCTCAGCGCCGGACAAACGCATTCTCCAAAAGTCAGTCTGTTCGCACGCCGCAGAACTTTGAAGCCATCGCACCTGCTCAAGTGCATAAGCCCGGTAATCTCGCGCGGGTTGAAGCGATTCGCCCCCGCCGCTGTGAACACGATCATATTCGGCGCGCAAATCATCCAGCAACAACTCGAATGCCCAGCCGTCGGCGACGGCATGATGCGTGATCACAAGCAGATGGCTGTTCCGGCCTCCCGTTGAAGCGAACAGCAACCTGAACCACGGCCGGCAACCATCGAGGGCGAACGGCTTGCTCCCTTCCTCACGGGCGAGATCGACAATGGCGCGCTTAAGATCGCGCCGGCGCAGAATCCGGCGCTCCACTCCCGGGAGTTCCGTGGTTTCCCGCAGCACAACGCCGGCATCCGTCCGGAGGAATCCGCAACGCAGCAAGGAATTACGCCGGACGACGGTTTCCACGGCCCGGATCAGCGCGGCGGTGTCGAGGCGGCCGTTGACGCGGAGCAGCAAGACGATGTTTCCCAGCGAGGGACGTCCGATCTCATGCGCGAGCAGAGCGCGGTGTTGTTGGGCGGAAACCGATGTTTTGGCGGGGACGGGTTCCTCGATGACAGCGGCCTCGCGAGACGGCGCCGCCTCCAGGCGCTGCCAAAGGCCAGTCGCCGTAGGCGCGGCGAAGAAGTCGGACACCGAAACGCGCGCGCCGTAGCTGGCCTCTACTCGACCGAGCAGCTTGATCACAAGCAGGGAATGCCCGCCGGAGAGAAAGAAATCGTCCTGCGGACCGACTTCGCGGCCGAGCAGTTCGGAGAACAGAACCGCTAACTCGCGCGGGCCGCTATTCTCGCGACCTGCGCGCGACCGACACGGGCGGACGAGCGCGGTTGTATCAACTTTGCCGCTTGGTTTTCGGGGAATGTGGTCGACGAACGTTAGTCGCGATGGAACCATGTGAGGGGGAAACCGGCCAGAGAGATAGGCGCGAACTTCGCGCTCGGTCGGCTCTGGATTGGCGCGCGCGATCCACCCCGTCAGATTCAACTCCCCCTGGATCTCTTGCGCCGTTACGACGGCATCGGTGATACCGGAATGGGCGCGAAGGGCCTGCTCGATTTCCTGAGGATCGACGCGATAGCCCCGGATTTTTAGCTGGCGATCGAAGCGCCCAAGATACTCGAAATTTCCGTCGCGTCGGAGGTTCACGCGATCCCCAGTGCGATAGAGTCTCCGCGCTTCACCGGCCACCGTACGTGTCACAAATTTATCGGCGGTCATCCCGGGATCTCCCCAATAGCCGATCGCCAGACCTTTCCCCCCGATTAAAAGTTCTCCTTCACCCGCTGGGATTTGTTCGCCCGCATCATTGAGGACCACCGCCATAACTCCATCGATTGGCCGACCAATTGGAAGAATGCCTCGCGCGGAAGCGTTCGCCGGCGGTTCGTATGAAAGCGCAGTAATCGTTGCCTCGGTCGGACCGTAGGTATTGATCCAGCGGCAACGGGGCGCGAGGCGACGCCACGCGAGATAGGTTTTCCAGGATGCCTGCTCACCGCCGACCACGAGCAAACGGAGGTTCGCTGAAGTCTGCAAACCCAACCGAAGAGTCTCGCCCGTCAGCGTGTGCCAATAGGAGGTTGGCAGGTTCAGGACCGTAATGCCGTTCGCCGCGATCATCTCAAGAAAGGCCGGGGCGCCGAGTTCGCGCGCATGAGGTTCGAACACAACGCAGGCGCCGGCGACCCAAGTGGGAAAAATTTCCTCAAAGGCAGCATCGAAGGCCAGGGTGTGAAATTGCAGGACGCGGTCGCGCGTGGTCAGATCGAAAATCCGCGCCGCGGTGCGGGCGTGGTTGATGACCGCGGCGTGCGGCACTTCAACGGCTTTAGGTTGGCCAGTGCTTCCCGAAGTGAAAACCAGATAAGCCGTCTGCGAAGGCACCGACAGACGCGTCGCGGACGCCGGCAGAGTCTTCAAGTTCTCCGGGGTGAGCGCCACAACGCCGTCCGGCAAAACTCCGAGGTCAACGCCTGACGGCGCCACCAAAGCACACGCACCCGTGCGGCGAAGCGCCGCGTTTCGGCGGGCGTGGGGTTCTGTGGGGTCAAGAGGCTGAAAGGCGCGGCCGCTCTTAAGTATCGCAAGAAGGAGGATAGGAGCTTCGGCGCAAGAGGGCATCTGGACACCGACGGGGCCGGCGTTGCCGGCGAGTGCGGTGTCAAGGCCGGCAGCCAAAGTGTCCGCGCAGGTTTTCGTTTGCGCATAGGTAAGCTTCAGTCCCCGTTCGCACACCGCAATCACGTTCGGCATACGACGAGCCGTGTCGTCGAATACATTCTCCAAACGTTCGATGACCCCATTGAGCGCGACACCGGACAACGTGGCTTTGCGGGTGGCCAAGAGTTCGCCCACGAATTCGGGAAACCGCGAGGCCATGCGCGTTGCAGCCGCAGCCGTGACGCAGCGGCCGTCGTACTGCAAGCGTCCGGAGAATCCCTCGCCTTCCCGGCCGAGAGTCAGGGCCAATGGAAATTGCGCGTCGAACGGAGGCATGGCGATGGTTTCGGCGGCAATTCCTCCCCCGAAGTTCCAACGTGCGCCGCCGGTGCTCAGCGCAAGTGGAAGCAGGTCGCGGTCGGCGCGAGGCAAAGATTGATAGGCGAACATCGACTGGAAAAGCGGGGTCGCTCCCGGTTTCCGCGGCACACGCAGGCGTTCCACTAACGCAGGGAACGGGAAGCGGCGTCGCTCAAGCGCGCGGCGGGCGTTCATCGCGACGGCGCTGACCCAATCTCCGCTATCTGCACCGACCGGGCATCGGACCGGCACGGAGTTGACGAGATATCCGACCGTGTTGCGGAGGGCCGCGCCGGTGCGAACGGCCGCAGGCGATCCGACGATGAGTTCGTCCCGGCCGGTTTCCTCGCCGAGGAGCCGGGCATAGGCCGCGAGCAAAACCGCATAAGGAGTTGTTTTCCGTTTGCGCGCGCCGCTCTGGATGAGCAGGGCCTCGGTGGGTCCGAGAACGACGCCAACTTCCCCACATGGTCCATCGACAGAGCCGCGCGTAAAAACCGGCTCCGTATTCACGTCGTTGAGATGTTCGCGCCAGAAGTTCCAGGTGGCGAGACCTTGCGGCCCATCCAACCAGCGGCGTTCCGCGGCGGCGAACTCAGTATATTCTGTTTGCTCGCGCAGAATCCCGGAAGCCTGTCCAGAAACGCGCGCCTGATAACCGGCGGACAGTTCCCGCAGGATGATTGCTGAGGACCAAAGATCTCCAGCAATGTGGTGCAGGCAAAGGAGAAGATGCGCTGGACAGTTGGCGTCACGGAGAAGGAGGGCACGCACGGGAGCTTCGCTCTCAAGGGCGAAGGGACGGCCCGCTGTTTCTTTCCACAAACGATGGACCCCAGCGGCCCCGCCGGTTTCGGGAGCCGGTCAAGCGAAGGCAGATACCCAAATGGTAGGCGGTGCTGGCCGGTTCGACCTGGTTCAAATACCACAGGGCCTGCTGACCGTACGACAGGCGTGAACCGCTTTCAATCGCGGTCTTCATGGAACCTTCAGAAGCCCACCGAGAGTCGCATCGGCAAACGCTTTAACATGAATTGAGCCCTTCCCATCCTCGCGCATCTCCTGCGTCATCAAGAAACCCAAAGCGGAATGAATCATGTGCCAGGCGCCCGCCGCCGCGGGAATGTCGTGGCGCAAAGAACCCGCTCGCTGCCCCTGTTCGATCAAGTCCTGGAGGAACCGGCGGTAGGCGTCGTAATGCGCCGCCAGCAGTTCCCGAGTCCTGGCATCGGTAGCCTCCAACAGCGCCTGGTTGATAATTCGGAACTCCCGCTGATACCTGCTGGACAACTCCGGGTAGGCTAGGCAAATGCGGCGCAGACCAGCGACCGTATCCGTTTCCCCATCGGTCAACTGATGAAACGCCGCTATCATCCGCGCAGTAACTTCGTCCAGCAACGCGCGCAGCAACGCGCGCTTCGAGGCAAAATGACGGTAGAGAATCGGCTCAGTCACACCCGCCTTGCGCGCCAGGCGCGCGGTCGTCATCCCCGCGTATCCTCCTTCCGCAAGGACACTTAAAGCGGCGTCAAGAATACTCCGGCGTCGTGCTTCCGCGGGGAGTCGCTTCGTAGCCGACATGCTCATATCGCATGTTAGCATACACTAACATGTGCTTGAACTGTCAAGGAAATAATGCGGGCGAAGCCTGAAGGCTAATTGCTGGCGATGTCGGTGGGAATGGCAGACACCCTTACGGTTGCCGCTTCACCGGCTTCATTTTATTTGGTAGTATAACAATAATATGCAACTGGCTAAGCTGCGAGAAACCAAGTCAACGATTCGCTTCAGTGCCAAGTTGTTTCGGCCTAAGGCAACCGAAAAGATTGGATCGTGGACCCTTCTAACTCTGCCCAAGAACGCGAGTGCGAAGCTTCCTTCACGAGGTATGACGATGGTGGAAGGAACGATCAATGGCTTCCCTTTTCGAACCGCTCTCGAACCAAACGGCAAAGGAAGTCACTGGCTCAGGGTTAACAAAACCATGCGCGATGCCGCAGGCGCAGATGCTGTAGACACGGTGACGGTGGAGATTACGCGGGCCGGAGAAGAACCGGAGGTCAGGGTGCCAATGGATCTACGCAAAGCCCTTGCAGCCGCCCCGCTGGCGCAGGCAGGATGGGAGGACATCACACCAATGGCGCGTCGGGACTGGATTTTCTCGATAAGCTCAGCCAAGCAACCGGAAACGCGCAGGCGCCGGATCGAGAAAGCGTGCGACATGCTTGCCTCTGGAAAGCGACGATTATGTTGTTTTCCCGGTATAAAGTGGCTTATGAAAAAAAACGCAAAATCATGCGGAATGTGGCTTCCGTTGCCGAACTCACAAAATCGTTTTTTGCCGAGATCGACAAAGTAGAAAACCGCGAAGATTTGGAGAAGCTGCGCGTGAGATATTTGGGCCTCGAGAAGGGATTCTCACGGCAGTTTTGCGTTCGCTTGGCGGTATGCCGCTCGCGAAGAGGAAGGAGATCGGTCCGCAGGCGCGGAATTGAAGCGGGAGGCTCACCAGAAAACAAACCGGTCAGAGCTTGAAATGATTCGGGGATCGAACGACATCCGCACGTAAAGACAGAGACGACAGGCAACTGGTACGTCGGCGACTTTTACGGCAAGGAAAACGGTGTTTGCCGGGCATGACTCTTAGGAACACGGTTCCAAGCGGATGTAATACCATTTCCTACAGAGATCGACCAGATAGTGAGGGGCCCCATGCAGGTAGGAAAAGGATTGCGGTCATTCCTCCGAAAATTAACGCATCACCTACCACTGCGAACGGTGTTAGCAC
This sequence comes from Verrucomicrobiota bacterium, assembly GCA_003218515.1. Taxonomy (GTDB): domain Bacteria; phylum Verrucomicrobiota; class Verrucomicrobiia; order Limisphaerales; family AV2; genus AV2. The sequence continues at coordinate 6,138 of QHNT01000294.1, forward strand.
CGTGTTCCACGCAACGTCGCTTTTGAATCGGTACACAGGCAAATCGTAAGGCCCTTGCTCGCCGCTTGCTGTGTGCAGCGTAAATGATTTCAAAGTGGCTTCGGTAGTCGCATAAACGGACGCATGTGTATTTGTGGATGAAGCCTCTGAAACAGTCTGTTCCACTGGAATGGGCACGGCGTCATTGAATTTCTGTGGCTTCACGAATCGAGGCTTATGATTTTTCTTAATTCTCTCGCTGTTGACGTACAAAAAATACGCTCGGCGTTGGGTTGAGTCACTTTTGTCGTTCACCTCATTGTAGGATACGAGCACATCCATTCGTTCGGGAACCTGGTAGAGCTTCAAATCAGCATCAGCTGATGGTTCATGGTAATTGTGCGTATCAGAGGCCGTCCAGAGCTTGTAAGTCAAGCTATACTCCTGGCAAGTCTTACAGCCGCTCGTCATAATTAGAAGGCAAGCGAGAAAGACCGGAGAAAGCACATTCATGAACATACAATCATTCTTGCATTCAGAAACGATGCCTTGGCTATTTCAAGTGCCAGCGGATCGTGTAACGCCAATTGTCCTCTGGTTTGTAGGACTGCGACCCGCGCTCATTGACGGTGAACTCACCGGTACTACGGTTGTCCGGCTCATCGCCGCAAGCATCGTCGTCAATGTCGTCCAGTTGCAGGGTGAAAGTGCATTTCTTGCCCGCGCTCATCTTCGGCACTTCCAGCGCCACGGGAATCGTCACTCGCTTTTTGTCGTATTCCTTGCCATCGACGTGGTACCGATGGCTGGCTCCATCCGGTGTCTTGACATCAAAACAAACGAACCACGTCGCGCCCTGTGGCACATCTGCCATCTCGATCTCGTCGATGACCAGTGTTTGGGCCGTTGGCGATTTAACGCGCTGGTAAACCTCCAAGGCCGGTTTCTGCTCGCGTTCCTTGTCGAAGTAGGAGGCCAGCATCCAGGTGTCTCCGTCGAGCCGATAGATGGAAACGTATTCTTCGTCCGAGTCTTCGAGGTTGGAGGCGGACTGTCCTGCCTTGATGTGAAAGAAGTGCGCGGCTTTGAACGGGCCGAGCTTTTCCAGTTTGAAATCCCCCTTGGCCACGAAACCAACTTGATCGTCCTCACCGGCAATCTGGAAATCAAATTTGTCCTGCTTGATCTCGACGAATTGTGTGTATTTCTGGCCTTCGTCGTTGACCTTTTTGACCGACCACTTGCCTGCCAGTAGTTGAGCGTCGTCAGCGACCAGAGTGGCGGCGAATAGCAAGCTGGCAGCAACGGTGAAGTAAAGCAGTGGGGCTTTCATATCTGTGGGTTGGTTTGGGATGTCTGTGTGCGTGAGTGTCTTCCTCGGTCGGGCAAAAACGCAAGGCAATTGTCGAGTGGCTCGTTGAGATACTGCCCGTGCCGATGCTCTATGCCCTTCTCGAATCCTAAGTGGCGAGCATAGGCTGCGGCAGCCCGCTCTGCTCGTGGCTTGAGCCAGCGCTGGGTCTCGTCAGACCACGGTGGACCAGGGGCCTTTTCTGGCGGCAACTGCCGGACGAACAGGTCAAAAACAATACCCCGACGGTCGGACATGAGAAGAAAATGGGCGCGCGTCCGCCGCCGTCCTTCGATATAATCCCGGTGATTCACAGAAGGCGGCACCTCGATGTAACGGCGATCGTTGCCGGTCAACACGGTGAACCAAAGGGCGGCCGCAACGCACGCAAGTGCCAAGCTGGCGATTCTGAAGGCTTGCTTCGTGATCGGTGAGATTATTGCCATTATGTCCGCTTTTTTGAAACGCAGGATGGCGGGCTTGACGTGGACACCGGTCGTCATCACTTCTCTCTATCCTGACAATAACCTTCGACCCGGCCCGATCCACCTCTGTGATGGAGGCATCACGTGGACCGCAAGGCCGGGAATCATTGAACAGACGAGCGACCGCAATCAATGGTCATCTGGAATCATGCTTCTGTCTAGCTGGCCGTCGATCTTTACCTTTGAAGAACGGTTGGTTTTTGGGGCAATAGTCTGATAACTTCCATCACCAACGCTGTCGGCATATGAGCGAATTCAAACTTTCCTGACATTGACTCTGGCCGCCATGCGCAGAGCCCTATGGCCGACCTGACCCAAATCCTGCAAGCGGTCGAACGAGGCGAGGAAAACTCATCAGAGCGCTTGCTGCCTCTCGTCTATGATGAGTTGCGGCGGCTGGCGGCAATTAAGATGTCGCATGAGGCCGAACATCAAACGCTGCAACCGACGGCTCTGGTTCATGAGGCGTGGCTTCGCCTCACCACCGACGAGGAAGTCCGGTGGCAGAACCGCGGACATTTTTTTGCTGCCGCTGCGGAAGCCATGCGCCGCATACTGATCGAGCGGGCCCGGCGCAGGTCCAGGCTCAAACACGGCAGCGGACAGGTGCGCCTCGACATTCAGGGACTGGAACTCGCCGACACGACGCCGGACGACAAAGTCTTGTTGATCAACGAAGCGTTGGAGCGCTTTCAGGCTGAAGACCCGGAGAAGGCACGTGTCGTCGTGATGAAATTCTTTGGTGGGCTGACCAACCGCGAAGTGGCGGAGAGCTTGAACGTGACCGAACGAACGGTCGAACGCCAATGGGCCTACGCCAAGGCCTGGTTGTTTAGTGCGATTCGAAAGGAATTTTGAGAACTGACGGCCAGGCAGTGCTCACCGCGCCACACCTCACTTTTCGCTGTCGGGTTTTGCGCTGTGATGTCGCATTATGGATCGGAATGAGCAGTTCGGCCAAAACCAGTATTCACCTTGATTCTATGAAACGCACTTTGATTGTAGCCATGATATTATTTGGGTTCTGGAGTTGTCGTTCTCTCGACTACAGAACGTTCGGCGCGGACAACGACGGCAAGAAAGAGGATGTAAAGGCGGCGGCATTTTCAGACTTGCGTCTGTCTTTCAACTATCCTGCGAGTTGGGCGAGCACGAATTGCACGACAAGCCCATTCGTTCATCTTGTCGGAATTGAAGACTCTGCGGGCTCCAGTTTTCTCATCCTTGTCTATCCAAGCGCGATTCTGTCAGCCGAACAGTTGCAAAAGACGGCCGCGAGCGCGTTCAGGTCCGGCGCCTCCAAGCCTCCGCGTTCCAAAGACTTTCAGGAGCAGGATGCGAAGCGAGAATTCCTCGGCGGCCCGCGCGCTGGAAAATCCTTCCAAGACACTTGGGGTGGGAAGAAACGAGTCACCGAATTCTTCACGTTCGAGCAGGAGGGGGTAATCTTCCAAATCACGCTCCAATATTTTGAAGACCGGGCAGAGGCCGCGCTGAAGGGCATCAAAATCATTTCGGATTCCTTGAAGCATGAAAAGGTGTAGCAATCCGGCCGTTGACGTGAACATCGGTGATGCTGCGGTTGTTCACCCCGGATAACATGAAGCAACTTTTTAGATTTATCACTCGTTCTTACGAACCCAAGCCCAACGACTTTTTGGTTCTGAGTTGGTTCTTCCTGTTTTGTGGACTCATCGGACTGGTGCTTTACATTTTGGGAGAATTGCATTCGGTCGGCGATTTCGGTTTCTTCGGCTTTTTCTTCATTTTGGCGCTTTATAGCCACAGATGCCGGTCCCGTAAGCGTTCTGACGGGCACGAGTAGAGAACCAAGGTAGGCTGCGGTGATGCCAACCGAATGAACAACGCCAGACAACAGGAAGAAACGCTGTTTGATGCTGCCCGGAAGCTGACTGATCCGGCGCAGCGCAAGGCGTTCCTCGACGCCGCGTGCGCGGACAACGCCGAACTGCGCGACAGGCTGGTAAACCTGTTGTCGGCAGCGGAAGGAGCGGACAAGTTTTTTGAAGAGAGCGGCGCCGCACTGAACGCCGTGGTTGAACCGCCAGAGCCTTCAATGGGTGAAGATCAGAGAGGCGGCACTGTGCGCGTGACGCCGCCGCCGGAAGAACAACCCGGCGCCCGCATCGGCCATTACAAGCTTCTCGAGAAGATCGGTGAAGGCGGGTGCGGAGTTGTCTATGTGGCGGAGCAGGAAGAGCCGGTTCGCCGTCGCGTGGCGCTCAAAGTTATCAAGCCGGGCATGGACACGCGGCAGGTCGTCGCCCGCTTCGAGGCGGAACGTCAGGCGCTGGCGATGATGGACCACCCGAACATCGCGAAGGTACTCGACGCCGGCACAACCGAGAACGGCCGTCCATACTTCGTAATGGAGTTGGTTCGCGGCATTCGCATCACGGATTACTGCGACCAGAACAACCTGGACACCACGCAGCGATTGGAGCTGTTCATTCAGGTCTGCCACGCTGTCCAGCACGCGCATCAAAAGGGGATCATCCATCGCGACCTCAAACCGTCCAACATTCTCGTCACGCTGCACGACGGCGTACCCGTCCCCAAAGTCATTGATTTCGGCGTCGCCAAAGCCACCGAAGGTCGCTTGACCGATCTCACAGTTTATACGCAACTCCACCAGTTCATCGGCACGCCGGCTTACATGAGTCCGGAGCAGGCGGAAATGAGCGGGCTCGATATTGACACGCGAAGCGACATCTACAGTCTCGGAGTTCTGCTCTACGAACTTTTAACCGGCAACACGCCGTTCGACGCCAAGGAACTATTGAAACGCGGACTGGACGAAATCCGCCGCACGATCCGCGAAGTGGAACCGCCGCGCCCGAGCACCCGGCTCAGCACGTTGGCGAATGGGGACATGACAGACGTGGCGCGGCAACGGCACACGGAAGCCACGAAGCTGATCAACCTCCTTCGGGGTGACCTCGATTGGG
>QHNT01000295.1 GCA_003218515.1 Verrucomicrobiota bacterium
CCCAGCGCCTGGGCCTTGACCGGCCAGGCGTTCTTCATCCAGCAGAGATGATCGATGTGGTGGATGTAAAAGTCGCTGTAGCACCCGCCGCTGGCCCAGAGGAAGCTGTGGAAGTGCTGAATCTGCCAGAGCAATTCACTCGGTTTGCCCGGCCATTTTTCCGAGAACGCCGATCCGACCGGTCCGTGCATTCGATAGCCGCGCAGCAGTATGAGGTCGCCGATTTCGCCGTCCTGGATGCGCTGATGCAGTTCCTGGAGCGCCCGGCTGTGGCGGGACATCAGTCCCACGCCTACTTTCAGGTTCTTCGCTGTCGCCTCCTCGGCGAGCGTGAGCATCCGGCGGGAGGTCGGACCATCCGCCGTCAGCGGCTTTTCCATGAAGACGTTGAGCCCCTTTTGAATGGCGTAAGTAAAATGCACCCAACGAAACGCCAGTGGCGTGGTAAAGATCGCGACGTCGCCAGGCTTCAGGCAGTCCATCGCCTTCTTGTAAGCGTCGAACCCGATGAACTTGCGGTTCTCGGGCACATTCACCAGCTCGGGGTGCTGCCGTTTCAAAGCGTCGTAACTGCTCTTGAGCCGGTGATCGAAGACGTCGGCCATGGCCACGAGCTTGGTCGGACCATTTTTGACCGACAGCGCGTTATCGGCGGCGCCACCGCCGCGGCCACCGCAGCCAATCAGGGCGACCTGGATGGTGTTGTTCCCCGCCGCGTGAACGCGTGGAATGGCCACTCCCGCCAGGGCCGAAGCCGCGGCAATTTTGCCTGAGCTTTTGATAAATTCGCGACGTGAAGTGAGGTTGGTTGGGCTTTGGTTCATAGGATACATCTTCTCGACGCAAACCTCCGGCTGTCAATTCGAGAAATCCGGGCCCGCCCACCAGTCCCACCAGTGGTTGCGCAGCCGTAGTCGGTTAACAACCGGCGATACAGCAGACTACCAGTCTGCGCTACGCGGTAGCGCCGATTGTCAATCGGCTGTATCGCGGACTGGCAGTCCGCATGAGCCAGCGCTTTGTCAATGGCCTTTTGGGCCGCGCACCACCGATGACACCACCACCCTGCCTCTGGTCGATTCCCTCTCCCCACGACGGAGGAGTGGGGAGAGGGTAAGGGAGAAGGGATTCCAATTAGCCGCGCCAATTCAATGGAAGGTGCCCCTCTCCCCAGCCCTCTCCCCGCTCGTCCCTCGCGGGGAGAGGGAGCGGGGGGCTTCCATGATGGTGGTTGTGATACGCTCCAAGCGCGTCCTCAAAACTGATAATCTCTGGCTTCCTGGCAGGGTCTTTGCTGCTCAGGCAACGCTTCACGCGAAGCCACGCTCGATGGTTGAATGATCATGATTGCGAAATCCAATTCGTTAGTGTCCTCCGGGCACATTATCCGTTCTGCCGTGATGATCTTCGCCGCATTTGTTTGTCTTGGGACCGCCTTTGCGCAGCCATTTACAGTCCAGGGGCCAGGGGTCAATCCGAACGACTTTCGCATCACGACGTTTGCCAGCGGCCTGGATTTTCCGTTGGGCATGGCGAAACTCTCCGATGGTTCGCTCCTGGTGGCCATCAGTCAGGGCGCAAATTTTTTCAGTTCGACCGGAAGCCTGGTCCGACTCGTGGACACGAACCTGGACGGCCATGCGGATGGACCGGGAACGGTGCTTTACACCAATCTGCCGGGAAAGCAGAGCGCTCTGCGCGTGGCAGGCAACCTTGTGTTCGTGACCGGCCAGACCAAGCCAATCACCGTGCTGCGACTCGGCGCCTCGCCCGGTGATCCCCTCACGTACGTCGGCCGGATCATCTTCAACTATCCGCCATCCTGGGAACACCCAAACTCCGCGCTGGGCATTCGCAAGACTCCGGGTCAGACCAACAGTTATGACCTGCTCTTCCAAGTAGGTTCGGACAACAATTTCGCCGTGACGACGCGCACGGTCACCCTCACGAACGAGGGCATCTCTGGCGCGAGCGGAACTTTGCCGGGGGACTCCGCTTACCTGCTCACCATCACCGACCACGGCACCAACGTCACCGCAACAAACCTGACGCACCTCGCCAACGGCCTGCGCAATCCTGCCGGTTACGCCTTCCACCCCGCCACCGGCGATTTGTATTTTCAGGATAACGGTATTGACGGTTTGGCGGACCCCAATGAACCGTTGAGCGCGGACGAACTGAATTTCATTGCCAGAACCAACATGGGCGGAACGACCGGATATTTTGGTTTCCCGAGCCACTACACCGAGTATCGCACCGGCAGGATCGTCGGCGGCGCCGGCATTCAACCGCTGATCGCGTTCCAGCCGTTGCCCGATCCCGTCAACGGACACGAAAGCGAAGGCGCCGATGACATTGTCTTTGCCCCACCGGGTTTTCCGGACGGATTGAATCGGGGCATTTTTGTTGGGTTTCACGGCCGGTTCAATGCCGGCGGGACCGACAACGAGGAAAACCCGGTGGTTTATGCGAACCCGGCGACGCGTGAGTATTTCCATTTCATCGAGGGACAGCAGGCGGGCATCGGCCATCTGGACGGCTTGCTGGCGACCCGCGACTCGTTGTTCATCGCCGATCTGGTCTCGACCGGCGACACCAGCAACGGCGCCGGGGCGGGTGTCATCTATCAAATCAAGTCTCTCGTCAACCCAACGCCCCCGGTTCTCCTGACCAGATCCGTCGGAGGGCAAATCGAGTTGACGTGGGACCGCGGTGTCGTGCAGCAAGCCTACGACGTATCCGGACCGTGGAACGATGTCGTGGACGCTTTCAGCCCTCACCCGGTTCAACCAGACGTGCCTCGCAAATTCTTTCGCACAAGCTACTGAGCGCAGCGAGGTGGAATAAAGCCGTCTGGATCAGGTTTGCCAGCCTGTGCGATACGCGCGTTTCACCCAGTGATTGAGGTCGGGGATGTTGGTGACCTTCATGTTCGGTCCGTCCCATTCCACCTTCTTTCCTTCGCCGACGTGCTGGGCCAGGTTGCCAAGGATGGAGAATTCCGTCAGGCGCGTGCCATAGTCAAAGCTCGCGGCGGTCCCGGTTTTGCCCGCGTGGCACGCCTCGATGAAGTCGGTAAAGATATCCTTCGGACGCGGCAGTGTCTTGGCCGGCTGGGGTGTTTCCTTCATTTTCTCCCGCGGTACGATGCGCATTTTGTCGCCGTAAGTTCCGGTAAAGATGACGCCTTTTTCCCCGACGTAAAGCGTGCCGCTGTCGCCCCGATCCAGCTCTTCGTCCGGATATTGTTTGCGCAATTCGAGGAGCAAAGGCGGAAAGTTGCGCGCGTCGCCGCGGGCGGCCTTCAGATTGCCGATTGCCTCCTCGTGGGTGGTCTGGTTGAGGCCCTCGTACCAATATACTTTCAGCGGCGGCATATTGCCGCGCGCCGGAACATCCCAACGGATGCGGCTGCCGGTCGGATAACGCTCGTCGCTGCCGCCCCGGATGTACTCCACTTCGATGCTGGTGGGGTGTTCGATCTTGAGAGCCCAGTAAACGCCGTCCAGCACATGGCAACCCATGTTGCCAATCGAACCGTTGCCGAAGTCGTACCAGCCATGCCATTCATGCGGATGAAGGTCCGAGTGATAATCGCGGTAAGGCGCCGGACCAATCCACGAATCCCAATCCAAACCGGCGGGGACGGGGAGAGTTGGCGGGCGCGGCCCCACGCCGCCATTGGCCCGGTCGGTCCAGCTATGGGTCTCGGTGACCTTGCCGATGACGCCGGACCAGATGTATTCGCACAAACGGCGGTAGCCTTCCTCGCAATGGCCCTGATTCCCCATCTGGGTGGCGACCTTTGACCGCGCGGCCATCTCCCGCATTTCGCGCGCTTCAGCGACGTTTTGGCACACCGGCTTTTCGCAGTAAACGTTTTTGCCCAGTTGCATGGCGATCATGGCCGCCAGCGCGTGGTGATGGTTGGGCGCGGCGATGAACACCGCATCAATCTGTTTGCCGATCTTGTCGAACATCGGACGGTAGTCCGTGAAGACCTGAAGTTTGTCACCGTCCAGGTCTTTTCCTTTCAACCACCTGCGCACCTCCGCGTGCCTGTTCGCGTCCGGATCGACGATGGCATAAAGGTTTTGGCGGTGTCGGTTGACCACCTGGTCCAGATGCGCTGACATCCCCCTTCCGCCGCAGCCGATTTGCACGCAGTTCAGTTTGTCAATGGTCCCGGTCGCGGCGAGGATGTTGGGGCCGGGACGCAGGCGCGTTGCGGACAAAGCAGCGGCGGCCAGGGCAGTGCGCTTGAGGAATGAACGGCGATTCAGGTTGGCTTTCATAAGATCAGATTCATTTCAATTCATCCGGCATCGGAATATTGTGAATGCGTACACATTTTTATTCACTCGTCAACGCTTGAGGCGCAAGCAGGCGCGGGCGGGGCCCATCTTGACACCACCACCCTGCCGCTGGTCGATTCCCTCTCCCCGCGACGGAGGAGTGGGGAGAGGGTAAGGGAGAGGGGATTCCAATTAGCCGCGCCAATTCGATGGAGGGTGCCCAGCCCTCTCCCCGCTCGTGCCTCGCACGGAGAGGGAGCGGGAGGCTTCCACGATGGTGGTGGTATCCAGATGCGCCCCCGAGGGCGCATCATCTCAGTTTTCTTGCAATGCTAGTGGCACGGGCGCCCATGCGCCCGCGCTTACACCCGCGCCATCGCCCAGATTTGATTTTGAACACGGCGTTGTACTCCATTAACATGACGTCACAACATGAAGTCTAAAGACTCTTTGAAAGTTGACCTGACATCGGCGATCGCAGTTTTTCTGCTTTCGTTTTCGTTGCAAATGTTCGCCGCTGACGCGCCGCCCAAAGAGGCCCTGGCGTTGCAGTTGCCCGCTCCGACCTTGAAAGGCACGCCGGAAGACCTCCCGAAAGGGCCGAACATCGAACCACTCTCGGACAAACCGCGTCCGCCCTTCCTGGCGCCCAGGGGCGTCACGAACGTCGCCCTCCGCAGACCGGTCGTCAGCAGCGTCGCGCCCTTCAGCGGTGAACTGGGCCAGATCACGGACGGAAAGAAGGAGGCGTTCGATTACGACGCGGTGGAGTTCAAAAAGGGCGCGCAGTGGGTCCAGGTCGATCTGGGCGACACATATTCCATTTACGCCATCGCCGTTTGGCATGATCACCGATACATCCAGGTCATGCACGACGTGATCGTGCAGGTCTCGGACGATCCCGAATTCAAGGCGAACGTGCAAACGCTCTTCAACAATGATGCGGACAACTCATCCGGCCTGGGCGCGGGCGCCGACCGCGAATACTTCGAAACCAACCAGGGGAAAATCATCGACGCCAAAGGTGTGAAGGCCAGGTACGTTCGCAGCCACACCAGGGGCGGCACTTCGAGCGCGCTGAATTGCTGGCAGGAGATTGAAGTGTACGCGCTGCCGGTCAAATGACCGGCCGGAGTTTCAAAGTCTGAATTGCGAAAGGCAGCCGCGCCAACCCTCGGCGCTAATCACGACTTTTTCGCCTGGTTGACTTGTTGCAACACGTCACTGAAATCGGATGTCGCGTCACCGCGTTGCTTGCCGGTACGGTCAAAAACCCGCACGTTCGGGACGGACCGGATGCCGAACTGCTGCACCAGCGGCGTGCTCCAATTTTCGATGTCAATTTTGAGCAGAACCACGTCCGGTTCGTTCTGGGTCAATTGTTCCAGGCGAGGGCCAAGCCGCCGGCAGGGACCACACCACTCCGCATAGAAATCCACAATCGTGACCTTGCCCTCGGCCAGAAGCGAGGGCAGATCCACCTGCTGGCCTCCATTCGAAATGATCCTTATTTTCTCAATTTGAGGCGCGGCGGCTTTGGCTCGAGCGGCATCCTCCTCGGCGGCTCTTTCCGCCGCGGCTTTATCCGTCGCCTCGACAGCGGCGACAAACTGAGGATCGAGCTTGGCCAGCCGCACTGGTTTATCCTTCTCGACTTTGAGGACGCGGCCTTGCTTGTCGAACTGGACCCTCCATTCGGCGTAAAGCCACAGGGCCCCTTGGGCAGTCTGGAGTTTGCCGGTGGGTTTGCCCAAGGTTGCTTCGACGTCCCCGGTGCCGCGCCCAGCCAGACTTTGTGCATCCGCTGTGGCTGTCTCTGAGCCGGCGCTGGATGGTTTTGAGGCAGTGGCGGAGTGAGCCCGGTCCTCTGCCGGGGAATTTTGGCCAGCGTCCGCCGCAAGAGGCTTATTTACCGTTTGCGATTCGCTGCTCCTGGCAACGCCGCTGAGGGCAAGCAGAATGAACATCCCGACCCACGCCGCCAGAAGCGGCGATCCCACGGAACGCTGCGTTAACTTGAGGTGAAACCGCTTTTCCGACAGTTTTGCTTGATTATTCATAGACGCAAGTAAGAGAGGATTAGCAATAGCCATTCCATTCGCGACGGCGGCCAACAGGGTTTCCGAGGCAGATTGACATTCCGGACGGTTGCAGCAGGCGCGATGGCCTGAATCAGGCGTGAACTCCTTTGAAGTTTACTTCGTTTCACCACCGGCCAGTTGG
>QHNT01000296.1 GCA_003218515.1 Verrucomicrobiota bacterium
ATGGTGCGCCGTCGGAACGAACGACCAACGATTCAAAGCGAGACAGGCGGGACGCCTGCCCTGCTTTATTTGTCACGGCCGGCCGTCCCGCTCTTCGCGCATGATCTCCTCCGCCGACTTCGCGCCAGCCCTGGGCTTCATCGAGCGCAGCAGCGCCCAATCCATCCGAAAAGGTCTGCGGACGGACTTGAACGGCACCAGCTTGGCCTTGGGCAACCCATCGCTGGTGATGATCACTTCGTGGCCGCTGGCGGCCTGTTCAAGCAAGCTGGACAATTGGTCCTTGGCCGCGCGGACGTTGATGAGCGTGGCCGGTGGCGGCTCCAGCACAGCGTCCTCTTTCAACGCTGCCGCCGCGCCTTTGGCGGACGGATATTTGAACGTTTTTCTTTTCACGGCGCGAATGTGGCCTCATGTGGCCACATTGTCAAGTTTTGCTCGAGACACGGGTAAACCCAAGGTCCGTCCGTGGGTGCGAGCAAAGTAGCGCCGGTGTCCGGGAGTGACGAGCCGGCTCGCGAGGACGATCGCCCCGCCGAAAAATGCAAACGCACCACTACCCGGCATCCTGCCGGCCGGTGGCGGAAGCGTTTTCAAATGCCGCCTCGCTGCCGTAGCCGCCGACGTAAGGAGGCGGATTTCTTTGCGAACGAATTGCAACGTTGACGCGGCAGGGATGACACGCAACTGACACGCAAGGATACGTGCGCTACGCGCGACCGTCAGCCGCGTTCACTCCTTGGCGCCGTGTTTGCGAAGCAGATCAGCCATTTCAGAAACATCGACTCCCGGCTGGACGGGAATGGGATGTTGGCTTGGATTTCGTTGCGGAAACGGGTGTTTGGTCAAGTCGAGTGGCGTATTGCCGCCTTTGTCTTTCGCGTTGATATCCGCCCCATGGGCGATGAGGAGTTCAAGGATATCTTTGCTCTGGCTCCAAACCGCGTGGTGTAGTGCGGTTCGTCCGTATTTGTCCGCGGCGTTTACCTCCGCGCCGTTCTTCAGTAGCAGTTCAACGAGCTCTCCATTCCGAGCCTCGACTGCAAGAGGCAGCGGCGTGAGGCCTTCTTCGTTTCTTGCGTTCACGTCGGCTTTGTGTGCCAGGAGCAACTCGGTGATCTGGTTTTCATTTAGTTGCGCATAAACAAGCAACGGCGTGTTCCCTAGTTTATCTTTAATGTTCGGATCAGCGCCGTTTTCCAAAAGCAGCTTCACCATTTCAGCATTAGCTGCCAGGGCAGTCGAATGAAGCGGCGTGTAGCCGAGGTCATCGTGAACGTTAATGTCCGCTTTATTCTGCAATAATATTCTCGCCAACGCCAAGTCGCCCACGCGAGCTGTGTAAGCCAGCGGAACAAGAATGTTTCCCGCATTTAACGCCTGTGGGTTACTGTCAACAGGCACGCCTTTCGCATTAACATCCGCCCCGGCGGCTATCAATGCCTTCACCATCTCTGCATTCCGATTTCTCACAGCCAATCCCAAGGGAGTTCCATCGCTGGCGCTCGCGTTCGGATTGGCTTGGTGAGCCAGAAGAAGTTTCACGATTTCGAGCCGGTTGAAATCCGCGGCGGCATGCAAAGGCGTGCGCCCATTTCGTGCTTTCACGTTCACGTCGGCTTTGTGATCCAGCAGCAACTTCACGATTGCCAGATAACCTCCAGCCGCGGCGTAGTGAAGCGGCGTCGCGCGGTCATAACCCCCACCTTTACCAAGTGGCTCAATCGTTCCTCCGATCATTTGGGCGTTGGGATCGGCTCCATGAACCAAAAGCGCTTCCACCACGCTCAAGAAACCCCGTGACGCCGCCAAATGCAACGGCCTCACCCCCTCGTTATTTTCCCCGTTCGCCTCAGCCTGGTGGTCCAGGAACAACTCGACCATCGCTTTGGAGCCATTTACGGTTGCGAAGTGCAACGGAGTATATCCTTGATCGTTCCTGGAGTTAACATCCGCCCCGTGATCGAGCAGGAACTTAGCAACCTCCAGTTGTCCCTTGCCGGCCGCGCTCTCGAGTGGAGTGCCGCCTCCCGAAACTGCGTTCAGCAAGTCCGGGCTGTTCTGCGCCAGGTCCCGGTAACGTTGAATCTCCTTGGCTTCTTCATCCAGGCCGCTTTGTCCCTGGATTTGTTGCAAGTACTGTTGAAAACTTGAGGCAGAAGTAGTACCCAAGGCGGACAGGTTTTGCGCGCTGAGCTTGACGAGCGCATCCTGATCCGTGAAGTCGCGCCCGACGCGCTGATACTGCGCAACCGCTTCGTTGGTCTTGCCTTGTTTGCGGTAACATTCGCCGAGGCGAAAGACGGCCGTGGCGGCAATCTTCCGCTGGTCGTCGAACTGGTTGATGACTGTCTGGTAGGCTTGAATGGCGGCGTCAAGGTTGTGATTCGCCTCTTCCTCCAGCAACCCTTTTTGGAGCGCTTCATTGGGATTGTCCGCGGCGCCTGCCAGGCGCGCCGAGGCGCTGAGCAGCACGACGAACTGAACAATTGATTTCGTTTTCATTGCAAACCTTTCTTCAATGCGGGGGCGTTGTGTCTCCACGATTTTCATGATTTCGTCGGGAGTTTGACGGGTATCTCGTGTTTGAATTGTCATGGTTTTGCAAAATTGGATCGTTCATCCGCCAATCACGCGAATAAACGCGAAAAAAGATTCTGTTGTCCTCGGACGATGCACTTTGAGTCACGCTCGCAGGGCTGCGCAAATTTTTCAGGTAGGGCGCGATGTCCTCATCGCGCCGGGCGGCGGGCTGGGGACAGCCCGCCCTACCTTTTGGTCGCGGCTCTGCCGCGCTGAGCTTTTTCGTGGTTTTTGCGGCCATCATTTCGGCAATTCCAATCGGTAGCCGACGCCATGCACGGTCTTGATCCAGCGCGGCTGGTCCGGGTCCGGCTCCAGCTTGGCGCGCAGGCTGGCAATGTGATTGTCCACCGTGCGCGTCGTCGGAAAGGCGGTGTAACCCCAGACCACATCGAGAAACCGCTCGCGCGTGACCGGTTCGCCCTGCGCCTCGGCCATCAAACGCAACATGGCAAATTCTTTCGCCGTCAAATGAACCTGCCTTCGTCCGCGGGTTGCCGTCTGTTTGAGCAAATCAATCTGCGCTTCGCCGAGCTTCAGCGTCGTGGGCGCGTGGCATTGCCGGCGAGTGCGCCGCAGCAGCGCCCGAACGCGCGCGAGCAGTTCATCCGTGCTGAACGGTTTGACCAGGTAATCGTCCGCGCCGGCATCAAGACCGATGACGCGGTCTTCGACCTGCCCTTTGGCCGTGAGCATCAACACCGGAACCTCAATGGCGAGGCGGCGCAGCTCGGCGCAAACCGCGAATCCGTCCAGCTTCGGCAGCATGATGTCGAGCAGGATGAGATCGGGCCTTTCTTTCAGCGCGCGTTCGAGACCGCTCTGTCCCTCGACCGCGGTCAACACGCGGTAGCCCTCGGCTTCGAGACAATCTTTCAGCGCCGTGCGCATCGGGAGTTCGTCTTCGATGATGAGGAGGCGCGAGTTCATGACGGCAAAGCCGAAACTCCAAGTTCCAAAATCCAACCGCCAAAAAATTCCCAATTCGCAATTCTCAATCCCCCGGGCAGCTCCGGTTTCCGGACGCGAAGCTGCTCAGACGGGCTTCTGAGCATTGGGACTTTCGCGCTTGGGATTTCTTTGGTCATTGGCGCTTGGGTTTTGGGATTTCTTCCATCGGCAATTCAATCGTGAAGCGGCTCCCCTGCCCGACCGCGCTGCGGACCGCTACCGTTCCGCCATGCGCTTCGACGATATGTTTGACGATCGTCAAACCGATGCCGATGCCCCGAGTTTCGCGGCGCAGTTCGGTGCCGCGGCGATAAAACGGCTCAAAAATCTTCTCGTGTTCTTCGGGTGGAATGCCCTCGCCGTGGTCTTCGACAAACAAGCCGATGGTTGATGGTTGAGAGTTGAGGGACGACTCCAAACCGGCGGTCACACTGGTTCCCGGCGGCGCATGTTTGATGGCGTTGTCGAGGAGATTTACGAGGGCTTGTTGGATGGCGCGCGCGTCGATTTCAGGTTGAGCGTTGAGAGTTGAGAGTTGATGGCGATCCATGGCGACGTTCAGCGTGACTTGACGTTCGGTCGCGTAAGGTTCCATCAGCTTCAGGGTCTGTTCGACGAGCGCGACGAGGTCGGTTGCTTCGAACTCATATTGTTTGCTTCCCTGGCCGATGCGCGAGAAATCGAGGACGTTTTCGATCAGCGCAGTGAGCCGGCGACATTCCTGGACAATCAGGCGAAAATAATCGGCCTGCTTCTGCGCGTCGGAAATCTTGCCGCGATCGAGGCTTTCGGCCATGAGTCGCACGGAGGCAATCGGCGCGCGGAGTTCGTGCGAGACGCTGGAGACGAAGTTGGTTTTCATCTCGGCGAGGCGCTGTTGTCGATCAAACGCGCGCCAGGCTGTGATCAGGCCGGCCAGGGCGACGCTCGCGGATACGCCGATGAGCAGGCCGAACCACGTTGTCCGAATACGCTGGCGCGCAAAGAAGGTCGCGGGATCGGTCAGATAAGCATTGATCCTGAGCAGTCGGTCCGCCGCCTCCGGCTTTCCAGCCGACGCCAGGAGAGTCGGTAAGCTGGCTCCGGTGAAGGCGGTGTAGGCTGCTAATATTCCGCCGTTTTTATTCGACGCGTTCCAATTTTGCGTGCCCGGGCTGACACCGAGGTCCTTTCCGGCCAACTCCACCGTCACGGCGAAATAGGAGGGGACGATTCCGGCATTTTCAGTGATCTCCCGCACAATTCGTTGCACCTCCGCGTGGCGAAGGCAGGTGTACCAAGTGTTGGAAGAATCAGACCGGCTTGCGACTGCCAGCCAGTCTTCATCTGCCGCGATCCAGAACAGGCGCGGTGGCCCGGGCGACGCTGCCGACGCCAACCCGGCGTTCATCCTTTTCTCCCCTTCCGCTGGTCCGACCGGTGTCCGGGAGGGAGGATCGTCCGGAACTCCCGTTCCTGTGGAAACAAGTTTGCCGGCGCTTTGCCATTGCAGTCGCGCTGCCGCGTGGAGCCTCCGCGCTCGCTCGTGGTTTTGCCAGATCATCAGCCATCGCTCCGCGACAGGGTTCACAATGGAACGTGTTTGTTCCCAGGCCGCGGCCTGCTTTAACAATTGCGGCGTGAGGAAGGTCGGCCGGAAAACCGCGTTTGAACACAACGTCTCCAAAGAACTCACCCGGGCGGAGACCACTTGATTGGAACTGGCCATCGCCAATGCGATTGATTTCATTTGCGCCAGCAGTGCGAATGACAAGCCGCTTTCGCCTGTCGCAGTCGGGTATCGTTCGCAGACCAGATCGAAGGCGCCGGCTGCGGCTGAGTATCGGCTCTGGTTCAGCAGCAGCAGTCCCAGGCTGAAATGAGCGGCGGCAACAAAATTATCCGGCGGCATGCGGGCGACGAATTGGTGGTAGGCTTCGATGGCCGCATCGGAATTTGTGCCGGCGAAATCAGCCTCGCGCGCAACCTGCCACAGGCGAGCCTGGTCCGGATTCAACCGCGTCGCTTCAAACGGATGGGGAACAGGCACCGGCGTATAAGGAGGCGGATAAACCAGGTCTCCTTGAACGGAGATTTGGAATGCGTCGAGGTTTTTCGGCCCGGGAGCGTTTAATCTGTCAAGCTGGTTTTGCGGGCTGAGGTCGAGTCGCAGGACAGCAACTTCATTCCAGATTTTGTCCGCCAATTCATCGGCTATCTGCTGCGCGCGTTCGCGGGCTTCCTGCTCGGCCAGCAATTTGTCCTGTCGCAGCGAGGACAGACCCACCGCGGCCAGAATGAACACGGGCAACACGATCAGAACAGCCTGCCAGAGAAAACGCGGCTTGCGGTTTGGATGCGGTCTGGTCATCGGTGTGGCGATGCAATTGTGGCCAGACTAATGGGGCGCCACGAGGCAATTTGTCACGGATTTGTAAAATCACGAAGGGATGAACGCAATGACGAAGGCCGAATGTCGAATGACCAAAGAAACCCGAATGACGAATAACCGAGACAGGCTGGAAGCCTGTCCTACTTCGGCCACTGGCCACCGGACGCGTCGCGCAGGCGCAGCTCGGCCGGATCGATGACGACGTGTCTGATGCGTTCGCGTTTCCAGGTGTAAGTCGCGTGCACCAGGCCGTCACTGGTTTGGATTACCGCAGGATAGGAATATTCGCCCGGCTCGTTTTCGAGGACGAGCGCGGCTTGCCAGCGTTTGCCGTCTTTGGAGATGGCGACATTCAGCGGGGAGCGGCCGCGCGGCGCGTGATTGTAAACCAGCAGCGCGCGTCCGTCTTTCAACATGACGGAGTCGATGGCACTGTTCGGATTCGGCAGCGTCGTCGGTTTGATCGGCCCCCAGCTTTTCCAGTCGTCGGCCATCCAGCTCTCAAAAACTTTGCCTTGTTTGCTGCGGCAGAGAATCTGCGTTTTGCCCGACGACCATTGCAGGATGGTCGGCTGGATGAGGCTGAATTCCGTTCCGTCGTTGAGCGGCGGGGTGCGCTCCCAGGTCGCGCCCAGGTCCCGCGTGTGTTCCATGTGAATACGCCAACCCTTGTCTTCAGTGCTCGCGCCGCAAAGCAATGAGCCGTCCGGAAGTTCAACCGGTTTGTTGCGCACCGGACCGACCTGGCCGTCGGGCAAACGACGCGGTTTCGACCACGTTCTGCCATCATCCGTCGAACTCATCAGCATGCCCCACCATTCGGACGGCCTGGGGCCAACTTTGAAAAACAGAAGCAAGGGTCCCTGCTTTGGGTGAAACAGAACCGGGTT
>QHNT01000297.1 GCA_003218515.1 Verrucomicrobiota bacterium
CTCAACGGTCCGCATTCCCGCGAGAAAGTAGGCTTCGCGGGCCGTAAGGCATTCGCTTCTGAAACCGAGGGTGTTCGTGCATCTTTCGAGTTCTTGGCCATAACGCCTTTCTAATTTGACAATCAAGCTACGCTTCGGCGCCAGCTTTGTCGAGCCATACGCGGCTCCCATGACGGTGGCCGCGAGCACTTGCGCGCCCGAAGCGACCAGGAACCCTCGCAGGTTCGTCAACGTCGCGCCGTACGTCACCACGTCATCACAGATCAGGCATTTGCCATCAGGCTCGCTTCCTCCGAAGATCGGTTGGTTTTGCAACCGGTCCTGCGCGCCGGTGTCCGTGTGGTCCACCTTGTTGATTTGGTACACATCCAGCCAGAGCCTGGCTCCAATGTGTTTGGCCAGTACTGCGCCGAACGCCACCGGAAGCGCGTTGTATCGCCCGCGATCAACTTGAATGACAGGAACGACGTAGTCAACGGCCACGTTAGTCTTCACTTCCCGGACAAGTGCGTGCGCAATTCGGGAAGCTGCCTGATGGTCACCCCATTTTGCTGTGTAGTAATCCGGCAGACTCTTGAGTTTAGAAATGGACGAATGAACCATGACATCGGGAAACCCATCCCAGGGGACGCGCATAGGCAACGTTGCTGTTTGTTCTGTCACAACCATCCTCTCGAATACCAGCATGACACTGTTCCGTCCGGTTCCAGCGGCGGCAACGTCACACGCCGAAAACCGCGCTCGCAGTGAACGAGGACGCACTCATGATCTCGTAGATTGCGGAGTTTGTGGGCCTTGATCCTGTGCTCTTCAGTCTCGGAGTAATTGACGTTCCGCTTGCCGGCGTTGAAACCCCATGAGCGTTTTACGACGCGTTTCTTGCCAATGAAATCAGCCGCTTGAACCGCGTCGGCTTCGTCTGCGGCGCGGAAAATGAGGCGGTTGCGGAGGTTCAAAGTCAGCACTTTCGATTTGTCATTTCCCAGCGTCGGCACTAACGAAGTCGTGCTTTGCGCGGCGGCTACAATCGTTGCACCCGCCTCGCGAATCACGTCCACGCAGTTGTAATCGCTCGTGCCATCTTCGCTCGCGGTCATGAACCGCTGGGCTTCGTCAGCCCAAAGGATAATGAGATTATCCTGGGCACGCTCGCCTTTGGACTTGTCGAAGCGGCGCAGCGCGTGATTGTAAAACAGAAGCTTGAGGAACGTATTTACGTAACGGCGCTCGGTTTGGAATTTCTGCGGCATTGTTGTCAGGATGATTTTGCCCTGGTCGATTTTCCCGAAATCGAACGTGCTTTTCTCGGTGCAGAATACTTCGGCTACTTCGGTTGTGAGGAAGTTTTGAAGGTAGTTGCCGATGGTTTCGCGCACACCTCCAAGTTGTTCGTCCGGTTGGGTCAGGAGACGGTTTGCAAAGTGCGCGTGGATGGCAGCGCGACGCGGAGTTTCCGTAAGGAACTCAAGGTTCTCCATTTCTTCTTCGAGCAGGTCGGGGTCGGACAACAGATCGAACGCTCCAAGCAACGTAATAGGGCGTTTCAACTCGGAGAGCATTTCGAGCGCGTGGGCGATGTGGGTTTGTGCTTGGTTTTTGAAAAAGCCTTTGTCGCCGCCCTGGCCAAGGCTGCTGGCGGTGTCCACGATGAACTTGGCGTAGGTCATGAACGGGATGCTTCGGTCGCCGGTGAGGTTGAAGCGATGCGGCGGCGTCCAGTGTGCGTCTGTGTCGTCCGCGCGGATTTGCAGGTGAATCAGATCGTGCTCGCGGCTGTAGTGCCGCGCCATCGCCGCAAGGGTTTCCCAATACACGCCTTTCTCATCAATGCACAGGCCGCCCCACTTCGGCTCGTTCTGAAAAACTTGATGTGCAAGCTGGTTAATGCCGGAACTGGTTTTGCCGGAGCCAGTGTCACCGGTAATAAGCCAACCACGACAAAACTGATTACGTTTCCAGGTCAAACCGCCAAGTCGGGCGACGCACGCTTTGACCTTTGCCACAAACAAAAACCACAGGGCGACCAGAATGAGCAAAATGCCGCAAACGAGCATGGCCTGTTTCGTATTGGTCGGCAGCCAGTGGATTGGGAGACTCACTGGATTGAATGGAGTGAAACTGAACTTCACGGCCATACCTTTCCGAAGAGATACCCAGCGAGCAGGCTCGCGAGAGCGGGGAAGATTGCGGCTGCCCGAGTGATCCTTGCCGCGCGGTCTGCGGGCGGGTGGGTTTGGAGAACCTCCAACACCGCCGTAATTTGCTGTTGAAATGTCCGTGCCGCCTCGGTGAGCTTCGCAATATCAGCACGGAACTCCTCGAACGACGGCAACTCCCGCCGACGGATTTCATCCCAATGGCTTTGATGGATGCGAAACAGTTCGACCAGCAGCAGTACCGCCTCGTCTTCTCTCAGGCGATGCCGCTCGCGCCATGCGACGATGGATTGCATGAATTCCTCGTCGAAATCTCGTTGGTCTGTCTCAGGCATACCCGTTACTTGGTCGGCAACAACAAGTCGGAGGCGGATTCAATCTCCGCGTAAAACTTCCTTTGCCAGATTTGAATGCGCTGCCGGTCAAGCAGGCTGAAAGCGGGGTGCTTTGTTGCCGCGGTGATGGTGAGATTTTCCCGGCTCAGTGCTTCAACCAGCCAATCTTGAAGGCGGTGCATGACGATCTCCCGCCCGTTGAGTTCGCCCTTGATTTGGGTGTGGACTTCGGTGGACTCGTACAATGCGAAGCTGTCGCTATGCGCCGCGTTGCGGACAACGACATAGCTGGACGTTTTGCCAAGTTGGTCGGTGAGGCGCTGCACTTGGTCCACACTGTCCAATTCGTGATTCACAGGCATCACCAGCGTCAGAACCGCGCCGAGCATCTTGAGCACGGCAGGGGCGTCAATTTCGACGAAGTAATCGAGAAACAACTCGCTGGACGCCGCGCGGCAATCCACAACAACGAGATTCGCCTTCTCCGACGAACGGAAAATAACGTCGGGCTCGCGCCGGTTTGTCAGATCCATGAACTGCGCGTCAGTGTGAAAACGCTTCAGCGTCGAATTCTCGTTGTCGCTATCAATAGCGACGTGAGCGATGTCCTTGTCTTTGAGATACTGAACGAAGTTGACGGCAAAGAAACTTTTGCCCACGCCGCCCTTACCATTGAGGATAAGATCAAGTCGTTTCATGTGCTGGGTGGTTTGATGAGTCGGACTTGTGCGATGCGCGGGCCACGTGTGCGACCTGGCGCAGCTACATCGCCAACGGGATTTGTGGGCAGTTCTGCCGATGCGCTGATGCTGCTTGCTGGGGTCGAGTCAGACGCCGTGTTCTCACCATTCCCTTGGACTGAACCCGGCGGTCGCTTTCGTCCAGGCCGACGGCGTGGCCGAACGATTTCTCCAAGAACGGCGTGGCAGAACACAGCGATGGCTGTTTTGCTCGTCGGGAGGCAATGCTTCGTGAGCAACTCGGCGATGGCGCGGTATGATGCCCGTTTCTGCCGCAGCTCTGCGATGAGGTCCTTCGCTGGAAACAGGTCCTGGAATTTCTGCGGACGGCTGGGCGTAAATTCCGCGACCGCCTTGCGGACTGCGGTTGGATCAAATGAGGACATAGGATGCAATCATGCGGATATGAACGTGGAACGTGCTGGCGACGAAGTGGAAACCAGAATGCGCCGGCGCGGACAATTCCTTGCCAGTCGATGTTCACGGAGAGGTCTGGTCCGTGACCAGTTCGCTGACGTGGACAGTTCGAGACTGCGGACTGTCTGCGGACAGTTTGAGTCCACTGCCAATGCGTGTTCCTGGACTGTTGAAACCGTGATGCGTTCGCGGATGCGGACTGTTTGTGACCGCGTCTGTGGGCGCGGACTGAACGCGGACATGGATAGTTCGCGGACACGGACAAATCGAGCCCGTGGACTGTTCCCGACCGGACTGAGTTTGTGGACATGCCAGGGTTCTGGCCATAGAACATTGATTCCTCGCGGACGTTCCGCGTGTCCACCGCGACTGATTCGCGGACACCGAATCCTTGTCACATCAAGGGGTTTAGCGTACATCAAATTAAACACGTTGAGAAACACATTGACGGTTCTGTTGCCGCAATTCGTCTCGCCAGCTTTCCAGTTGGGCCATGAGGGTCTTGATGCGAGCAATTTGCTCGATGGTTTGGGATTCGATGCGCGCGGCATAATCGTCTCCGCATCGCGTGTCGGGCAGTTGTATCACGACGTTCGTTGCATGATTATCAACCCGTTCTTCGAGGTTCTTCAGCACTTCGATGGCGGTGCGCAGTTGGCTTGTAGTTGGTGTTCTCATCGTCAGACGTGGATGCCGGGTGAATGTTTGGGAGCAGGGGAATGCCGCGCCTGCCGTTTCCGTTGAGGAAGCCAGAGTGCCTGCTTGGCTTGTTCGGCAGTGACCGGATACGCCCATGGAGATTCAAATCCGAGTTTGCCTGCGGCTTCCTCGGCAGCGCGTTTGGTGGGTGCTTCAATGACCGTGCGCAGCGGATCGCCCAGGAGACGTGCATATTCCCTGTCGGTGTAGTAAATGCCCCAGAGCTGATTGCGTGGGCTCGCAGACGCGGTCGTGCTCATGGCGGCAGTTCACCACAAGCCGAGTTCGTGAAGATGTATCAGCTACACAAAATGCGCGCACAGTCCGTGTTCAGGTCCGGGCATGTCCCCATAATAGCAAAGACGTGACGACAGAGCACCGCGAGGTTGGCGGAAAGATCGGCGGAGTGGCCTCAGCTTAGTGTTGCGTAAACGGCACGCTTCGTTCATGGTGTATTCATGCTCACCGGAAGCATCCCGTCCGCGGAAATGGGCGCAGCCCACCGGCCGTCAGCTTCAATCATTCAACCTGACTTCCTGCCCGACGTGTGCGGACTACGGGCACATTCCAGGAGGAAAGGTTATGGCCACAGTATCACGCGGGTTGCCCGAGCGGCCCCATCTCGATGTCCCAAAGCGGGAGGCGCGCGAACTCCTCGAACAATGGCGCAAGGGCGAACCTGACGCATTGGAGCGGATCCGCCGTCGCCATCCGAAATTCGCCACACAAGCTGACGCCGCCGTCGCGGCGGCGCCGTCTCGCCTGAGCGACGCACAGCTCGTCATCGCGCGCGAATACGGTTTTGCGAATTGGGCCGCGCTCAAGCATCGCATCGCCGCGAGTGCCGCGGCGGACGAATTGGAGCAGGCGATTCGCGCGAACGATCGCGACACGGTCGTGAAGATTTTGCGGGCCAAACCTGAGATGCTGCATCTTCCGGTGTGGAGCGGCAACTGGGGACCGCCGATGAGCCATGCTGCCAATCTCGGCCGGCTCGAAATCATTCAGGCTGTCGCTGCACTTGGGGCGCGGGATTTTCAGCACGCCTTCGACCGCGCCATATTGCAGGGACAAATCGCGTGCGCCCGATGGTTGCGCGAACACGGGGCGACACTGACGCCCGGCATCATCATGGGCTCGTGCGAAACGCTCAACGCCGCTGGCTTCAAGTTCCTCCTCGAACTCGGCGCGCCGCTCACCAACGACCGCGGCGACCAGCTCGCGCCACTGGCACTCGTGCTTGAGACGTATTCGCGGAATCCCGCCGGCAAACACGCGATCCTCGAATCATTCGCACAGCGCGGCTGCGCTCTGCCAGACACGCCGATCATGGCGTTTCACCGCGGGAGCGTGGCGCGTTTGGAGGAGCATCTGCGCCGCGATCCGACGTTACTCGCGCGCCGGTTCACATTGCGGGAAATCTATCCGCCGGAATTGGGTTGCCCGAACGACGGGCGCTCCGGCATGCATTGGACGCCAATCGAAGGAACGACACTGCTACACCTCTCGATCGATTTCGCTGAAAAGGAGATTTTCGACTGGTTGCTCGCGCACGGTGCCGACGTGAATGCGCGCGCGAGCATCGATGCCGATGGTTTTGGCGGGCACACTCCGCTGTTCCATACGGTTGTCTGTCATCCGGGGCGTGGCACCGCGATGATTGAGGTAATGCTCGCGCGGGGAGCGTCCACGGATGTGCGGGCAAGTCTGCGGAAATTTCTCGACTGGTGCGAAAGCCCGCGCTGGCACGAGGCTCGCGATGTGACAGCCGCTGAGTGGGGCCGTGGCTTTCCCGAGAAAAACTGGGTCAACACAGAAGTCTTGCGGCTTCTCGACTGAGGGGTTCTTTTCAAATGGATGAGTGAGCCAATCGAGCGCTGCAGTAAAATGTGAACTTGCCGTCATGACTCAAGGAGAGCCGCCATCATCCGCGGGTCTGCCCGTAATTTGGCGGCGAGAGACGATCCGCGGTTCGGGCTTTCGATCCATTCCCAATCCACGACGGCGCCGGCACGAACCAGGCGCTCGACCACGTCATAGTAGCCCGCATTCCTGGATTCTGGCGCTGGATTATGCCATCCATAGACGGCCCAACCCAAAGGCGTGCCTCCATGGTCTTGCTCCGTCGCGTTTACCGGCGCGTTTGCAGCAAGCAGCAGTTCCACGATTTCTGCGTGGCCGGCAAGGGCGGCCCAATGCAATCCCGTTTCTCCTTGCGTTGGACTCGCGTCCGGTTTGAACCCTCGGTCGAGCAGGAATTTAACCACGTTCGTGCGCTCATATTCACAAGCCCAGATGAAACCGTAGTTTAGCTGCTGCTTCGTGGCGCCGCCCTTTAACGCCCCGTCCTGGTCGATATAGCGGGCCACCACGTCAACGCGGCCCGTTCCCGACGCGCCCTCCAGGTCCAAACGCGCGCCGCGATTCCCCAGAAATGCAGCCGCCTCGCCGCGGCCGTTGTGCAATGCCGCCACCAATGGGTTC
>QHNT01000375.1 GCA_003218515.1 Verrucomicrobiota bacterium
AAAAGTTCAACACATCACCCGGACCGAGCGTGAAGCGCTCCTGCCAGGGCGCGCGCCGGCGTGATGTCAAGACGGAGAATGAAGGTTTTGTTTCCGGCGGTTTGGTTTCACTCTTCACTACCGGTTGAGCCGGCTCCGGCGCGTCCGGGTCCGCCACCGCCGGGTCCGTCGCCTGCGCCGTGAATGCGCCGAGAGCGAACAACACCGCAACAGCCGGCATCCATTGGAGCAGATTCTTTCTGATCACAGGGACCGTCTCACGATTGAGCACCGCCCCGACCAGATTGCAGCGGGCATGGCGCAGTGTCTCCAACTCTTTGCGCGTTTGCGCCGGGTCTGCCTCGCCGCCGCTCAACCAGACCAGTTGCGGAACATGCTCGGCGAGCAAAACCGCTTCCGGCACTGAAGCGGGCGGCAGCTCGACCAGGATCACCACGTTTTCAATCTTGTACCAGTGCTGAAGCGCCGTGTGCCATTCCTTGCGGCGTTCGTAGTTCCAAACCCAGCCGGGCAGCGGGATGTGCACCACCGGCGGCGCGTCAGGGGAAATCAATTGCTCGGCGACCTGTTCTGGATGAGACAAAATGTTGTGCGCCAGCGCAGCGCCTTGCCTTTGCGATTCGCTCGCACCCCGTGAAGCCGGAGAAGTTTTGTCAGCGGCAGGCGTTTGAGGCCGTACATCACTCGTATCCGGCATCTCGTTGACGACAACTTCCCGCCCCTTTCCATTCGGTGACGGCCGCGTGGCAACGGTCAACACCCGCAGACCGCGCTGGCTGGCGGCCTGTCCGAGCAGTCTTATCCACGTGGAGCGACCTTCGCCCTGCGTGGAGGAAGTAAAGCCGCAGACGATTCCGTGATCGGGCGAATGATTGAGTTTGTCCTGGAGACTCGTCCAGGTGCGGAACGCCCAGTCGGCTTGCTGCGTCGTACTCATGCGGTCCAGGTCGCCCAACGCCGCGAGCACGGACAGTCCGGTGACACGTTGAAGGTCGGCGGCTGTTTTAATCCGCCGATCCTTGACTTCCGCAAACAGCGCGGCGCACACGGCGAACGCGAAACCACAAAACACAGAGAACAGTGTGAGAACCGCAACCTTCAGTTTCGCGCTGTGCCGAACGGCGTCGTTCACCGTCGCCGCCGCCAGGAGGCGATAGTAGCCCGGCGGGTCCTGCGCAAACAATCGCGCTTCCCGCTGGCGGCTTTGCAACTGTAGCTTGGCCTTTTCGAGTTCCTCGAGCCGGTTTTGCGCGCGCTTGAGCAACGTGTCCAGGTCCTCCGCGTCTTTGCCCGACGCCACGTCGCCTTTCGAGGTTGACGAAACGGCTTTCGGTTTTGTCGCCACAACATCCCCTTCCGTCTTGGTCTCCTGAGAGGAGTCGATCCCGGATTCCCTGAGCTGCTTCTTGATCGCCGCGATCTTATTGCTCTGTATCTGCACGTCCGGATAAAGGTCGGTGTACCGAGCGCGCAGCTCGATCAGGTTGGTCTCTGCGCTACGCAGCACTTCGCGCAACATGCTGCCGGTCGGTTCGGTGTGTTGCACGTCGCCCGACAACGCCTTCAATTGCTTTTTGGCCGCCGCCAGTTCCTGCTCCTTGTCCTTCAGCCGTTCCTCAAGGTAATGGTCAACCTCCTTCGCTTCGTCAGCTTGCTTCTCCTTGGTGAAACGCTCTGCTTCGCGCGCGAACAAGTTAACCAGGTTGACGGCGGCTTGCCGATCCGTTCCCGCGAGCGTCACGATGATGAAGTCAACGTTGCGTTCCGGGGAGACCCGCAGCCGCGCGTCCAACGCCTTTGCGGCCACCGGCGGTTCCGCCTGCTCGCTCACCCGGCGCAGCAGTTCCTGCGAACGCAGCATGCTGCGGAAAGCCAGTTCGGAGAGCGGTCGCGGCCGGAACGCCTCGCCGAATTCCGAGGTCTGAAACGCATTCTGGCCCTCGTTGCGAATAAACTGCACTGTGGTGGTGTACGAGGCGCTTGTGGTAGCGAGGCCGAAAACCAGACCCAGCAGTCCCAATCCGCTTCCGCCCACTGCCAGCCAGTGCCAGCGCAGGCGCAACGCTTCAACCAGACGCCATGGATCGAACGGCAGATAGTGCAGGAAATTCGCATGCCCGGGTCCCCCCGAAGGAGCCGCCGGGCGCGCCCGCGTCGCTGGACCGTTGGTCGATGCGCCGGCCTGATGCGAACCGTGCGTCGTCGCGCTACGGTTAACCGGCAGCAAATCTGAATTCACATCGGTCTCGTTGTTCATGCCTTCCTCATTGCTCTGGCTTGCCAACCGAACATCCTATAGAATGGACAGGCCGTTTTTGATAGTGGGGTCAATTTCGCAAATTTGCATAGGGCGAAGACCCCACGCATTCGGGCTGTATTCAGTCCCCTGGAGTTGGCCATCGCGCTGAGTGGGCGGCAGGGGATGAAGTTGAGAGTGTGAGATCATGAAATCGTGAGGTGCGTGAGTTAAGAGGACAAACTGACGAGAGACGCGTCCTGCCCGCTTCTTCTGCCTGTCTCTCCTTTCATTTCCTCG
The DNA here is from genome assembly GCA_003218515.1 of Verrucomicrobiota bacterium. GTDB lineage: Bacteria > Verrucomicrobiota > Verrucomicrobiia > Limisphaerales > AV2 > AV2. The sequence continues at coordinate 2,537 of QHNT01000375.1, forward strand.
CGTCACTTCGCCGACGGCGACCGAATTCATAACCCATAAGACACAGACCCAGCAGGAATAAAACCGTCTCTCCCGGCTCGGGAGCTGCCTGGGTGGAGAGTCCGATGCCATCCAAACCATTCACGACACTGCCTGCCACGTCCAGAGTCGTGAATTTCAACTGCACAGTTTGACCGGCGAACGCGGAGACGTCGCCGGTAACGTTGGCCAAGCGCGTATCAAGGTTCGTGCCTCCCGGCTGATATTCGTAACTCAGCGGAATCAGCGTTCCATTCACCCGCAGCTCAAAGGGGCTGCCATAGTTAATGAAGCGAATCGATTGGACGTTGGCCCCGATGTCTCCCGTTTGCACGAGGGAGAATGGCGCGTATTCGAACAGCGCGTTGTAACCGGGGTACAAACCGAGCGAATACCTGCCGGACACCGGCGCGGGAAACCCTTGTGAGTTCGCGTCGTAAATACTCGCGACGCCAAGGCTGATGGGGTACAGGTCGTAGCCGACCTGAGAAACCGGATCCGTCCCCTGAAACAATTGCCAGCCCGGCAGCAGATCGGAAGCGGGGCCATAACCGACTCCCTGGTCAGGCGGCAGACTGAGTGTGATATTCGTAGCGGCGGAGTCGAAGTCCAGGTTCTGGAACGTGGCGGCGAAAGCCGAAGACAACGCGAGAACCAAAGCGCAGACGATTGCTAAACAAGTCTTCATGATTGCGTTCGTGCCTTTCTCCACGTTTTGCTCTGCTCGCGCAGGCGTCCTGCCTGGCCAGTCTCGGTTTGAGCTTAGCTGTCCTGACGGGGTTGCACAGTAGGGTGAAGACCGGATTCGTGGTGGGGAACAACCCTCAGCCGCCGGCACACGCCGCGCCTCTTAAAGGTGTACTCTCGTGCTCCAAATCCCCAAGTGATTTTTGCGAGAACTCCAAGTCAAGGCCCTCTGCGATAACTGCAGTTCTTGAGCCGGAGGATCGCGGACAGGCCGAGTGAAACCGACGTTTTCTAGCCTGCGGAATTCATTGGCTGGATATGCTGTGCACATTCGTGGCAAAACTCGTGAGTTAAGGTCGCCTCCGAATGTTCCCGCAAATAAACTTCCAGCGGGTGCCATCGCCCCTGGTAATCCCGCACTTTTTTGCACGAGGCGCAAAGGGGCAATAGCCCGCTCAAAGATTTCACGTCGCTGATCGCGGCGTGAAGCTCCTGAATCAGATGTTCACGTTCCGCGTTGGCCTGTTTGCGCGCCGTGATGTCACGCGTAACGAGGGCGAAGCCGCGCAACCCCCCCTGCTGATCCCGCAAGGCCGTGATGACGACATTGGCCCAGTATTCCAATCCGCCCTTGCGCACCAGCAGCCCTTCTTCTTCGAAACGGCCTTCGACGATGGCCCGCGCCAGCGCGCGTTCGGGCAAGCCGGACGCGATCGCCTCGCGCGGGTAGAAACAGGAGAAATGCCGCCCGATAATCTCGCTCGCCTGATAGCCCTTGATCCACTCCGCGCCCGTGTTCCAACTGCTGACGCGTCCTTCGCGGTCCAGCATGCAGATCGCATAATCCTTCACTCCTTCCACCAGTGCACGGAAGCGTTCCTCGCTTTCCCGCAGCACCTGCTCCTGCTTCAGGCGCTCGGCCCGTTCCCTGGCCTCTCGCACGGCTCGCTGCACGACTGGAACGAGCTTGGACAGCCGGCTCTTGAGCACATAATCAATCGCGCCCCGTTCGAACGTTTCGATGGCCTTCTCTTCGCCCATTAAACCGGTGACAAAGATGAAGGGAACATCGGGACATTCTTTCCGGGCCACTGCGAGTGCCTCGAAACCGTTAAACGTAGGCAGTCCATGGTCGGAAAGAATCACATCGGGCCGATCCTCCTGAAGTGACAGAAGGAATTCTTCCTGGGTTACCACTCGCTTGAGGTTAAACGGGAAACCGCCTTTGCGCAATTCCCGCTCGATCAGTTCAGCGTCGTCAACGTCATCTTCCAAATTCAGGATGTTGAGTTCTTTTTTCATAGGCAAAGAGATTAGAATGTACAGCCTGGGCGGTGGTTAATTTATGGCATCAGTCCACTGCCATCAATGGAGAGATGTTTAATGTTATCCACACGCTGTTCACAAGATTATGTTATTCACACCCTGTTCACACCCTGTTCACAAACCGGTTCAGCCAGCCTTAAGCTTCAATCAAAACTTGATCGGAAAAGTGTCGTCCCCCGTTCTACAGATATCGTCCGAGCAGACCATCGGCAGGGGGACAACCTGCAAGCGTCTTGGCCACCAGGGTCGCATCAGGGCGCAGTCGCCTATTCCGAAAATGGAGTCAGAGAATTGGCCCGGTTGTTTCGGAAAAGAGAATGTCGGTGTCGAGGACGGTCGCTTTTGCCTTGTTGCGCAGGCTGTTTTGAGCCGCTATCCGGCAAGGCGTCGTCCGCGTCTCTTGTAGCGTCGGACCGATGCTCAGGCCGGGCGCACAAGAGTTCCGGCGTTCAGTGCGGGAGGTGTGTCGGTCCCGATTCGGTCGATCAATGGCCAGGCGATAACGGCAGTGGCAGTGGCAGAGTCGCGTGTATCGTCAGGCTCTTGCGGCTGGTCGCCCCGCCGCTGCCCGTTACCTTCAGCGTGACCGTGTAATCACCAGGAAGGAGGTAGATATGACCGGGATTTCGAGCCGAGCTGTGGAGCAACCCGTCGCCGAAGGTCCAATCCCAGGCCGTGATCGCGCCGGTCGATTTGTCGGTGAACTGCACGCTCAACGGCACACTGCCTGAAGTCGGGTTGGCCGTGAAATCCGCTGTCAGTGCTGGCGGCGGCGGTGAATCATTATCGTGGATAGTCACTGCGGCGCTGTCCGGCGAACCAACGTTGTACGCCACATCGGGAGAAATCGTCAGAACGACCGTCTCGTCACCCTCTACCTGATCGTCATCGAACGGCACAATGGTCAACGTCGTCGAAGTCGCGCCGGCGGGGATTGTCACCGACTCCGGCATGTCACCCTCCGGCCGGCGGTAATCGTCCCACTTCGTGGCGGTGCCGCTCAGTGTGTAGTTTACCGTTACGGCGGAAGAGGTATCACCGGTGCGCGTGAAGGTGAATTCGCCCGGATCAGGTCCCTGCTCCGAAGCATCCGCATCCGTAGCCACCACGCTCACAGTCGGCAGTTGCGACGACGGCTGGTCGTTGTCCGCGATGGTAATCGCCGCGCTGTTGGGCGACCCCACATCGTACGCCGCGTCCGCCGTCAACGTGAGCACAACTGTTTCGTCACCCTCCGCTTCAGTGTCGTCAATCGGCATAACCGCCAGCGTGGCTGAACCGGAGCCCGCGGGAATGGTCACAGAAGTTCCCAGTGGCTGGTAATCCGTCCCGTTTTGGGCCGTGCCGCCCAGCGTATAGTTCACCGTCAAGGCGAAAGAGGTGTCACCGGTGCGCGTGAAGGTGAATTCACCCGGATCAGGTCCCTGTTCCGAAGCGCTGGCATCGCTGGCTGCGACAACCACGGTCGGCCTTTCCGACGACGGCTGATCGTTGTCGTGGATGGTGATCGTGGCGCTGTTGGGCGACCCCACATCGTACGCCGCGTCCGCCGTCAACGTGAGCACAACTGTTTCGTCACCCTCCGCTTCTGCGTCGTCAATCGGCGTAACAGTCACCGTGGCCGAAGCGGCGCCCGCGGGAATGGTCACAGAAGTTC
>QHNT01000376.1:0-6843 GCA_003218515.1 Verrucomicrobiota bacterium
CTCCTCCGGGGGCATCTGCTCCACGCTGTCATATTCCCGCCCGTTGAAGACAATTTTCACCGGCTCGTTTCTCAAATGAATCGATTCCTCCGGATCATGCGCGATCACGAACCTTTCGACAACTCCTTTTCGGTGGGCTGATCGCGATTGGTTGTAGTCTCCACCGGCTCCATTGCCGGCCGCGTCGCGATGCAACGAAGACGGGCGTGTTCCCACGTCCTCCCTTCTGCACTCGACGGCCAGAAATCGGACAGTGGCCAGTATCAAAAACCGACCCAACGATGCGCGGAGAACTCAGACGACTTTCTGGACGGGAGTGGAAGAATCCAAGACAGACGCTCAAGCCGGCTTCTTGGACTTACTCGTTTCCTTGTGTCCGCCCATGCTCAGGATTGTGCCGGTTATTAGGCCAACGGCAAAAAACGCAAAATACATTAGAGCAGCAGGTTCCTGCACCTGGGCCGTCAACAAGGGCGGGAGATTGAAATCAACCTGCGCACGGTTGTGTAAGCCCATCAACACCAAGAGCATGAAGATTGCGGCGACGAACAATATCTTGATCAACAACATAGCTTTCATAAGTTTTCTGTGTGGCGCTGCACGTTCGTTGTTCCGTGGCCACGCCAACCCGTCGAAAGCATCCTGCTTGCCATTCTCAGGCTATCAGCGGTCAGAACGCACCAAAGGAGGGGCAACAGGGGCAACACCGGACGCCTTTGAGCAAAAAGCACCGCGATCTTCATCACTTCCGTGTCGTCGTCGGTGTCGTGCCAACCGTGCCGCTGCGCAAGGAGTGGCGTTGGAAATCCGAAGCGCGAAAAGCGAACTCCGAATTCAAGTAGTTCAAAATTCAATCCCTTTCGCCGTTGCTGCTCGACCGCTTTTGGTCTAGGCTTCTCTCCAGCCATGAAAATGCCTTTGCGATCGAAAGGAGCTTTTACGCTCATCGAATTGCTCGTCGTCATTGCCATCATCGCAATTCTGGCCAGCCTGCTGCTTCCGGCCTTGGGCCGGGCCAAGGCGCAGGCCAGAGGCGTCGCGTGCCGGTCCAATCTGCGGCAGATCACGTTCGCCACGATTTTTTACTCGGATGATCATGGAGACAGGGTCCTGCCGGTGCTCGGCCCAGGGAAACCTTATTGGTTCCATGCCATCGCACCCTATATGGGGGACAACCGTTACGCGAAAGATCCGCAAGCGGCCTATGAAGGGGCCATGAAGACGATTGTCTGCCCCTCGACCCGAAAGCGTTCTCTCGGTGCCAGGGGCGGATATCCGCGCGGGGACAATCTGACGAACTGGAGCTTTTATTGGGGCGATTTCGGCAGGAGCTACGCCGAGGGAAGCTATTGCATCAACGCCTGGATGCAGTCGCCCAAGGGTTCCTATTACGAGCCGCCGCCGGGCGACCCGGATTGGAAGAGGTACTTCCAATTCTACTCCAAAGCCGGCTCCGAGGTCCCCTTATTCGGCGACGGCAACTGGGTCGATGCCTGGCCGGAGGCGAATGACGCTCCTCCGCCCGACTACTCCGGGAAGTATACCGACAACGGCATGCAACGGTTCTTTGTGGATCGGCATCAGAAAGCCATCGACATTGGCTACGCCGACGCACATATCGCCAGAGTCAAGCTGAAGGAACTCTGGATTCAGATTTGGCATCAAGGATTCGTCCCGAATGGCAATGTGAAGCTGCCAGCGCGCTAGGTGCCCCCCTCACCCTGACGCTCTCCTCAAGGAGAGAATCCCCCGAATTTTGATCGCGCATTGAAGCCCCTGAGTGGAGGAAAAACATCGAACGTCCAACATCGAACATCGAACATCGAACGCCGAAGTGAGCAAGGATTCGCGATGCCATTCGATGTTCGGCGTTGGGTGTTCGATGTTGGATGTTCCTCTGGTTCATGGGAAGCCCCCTTTCGTTTTCTCGTATGCATTGGGACCATGAACTTGATTGGCACCCCTCTCCCTGCCCTCTCCCCGCAAGGCGGGGAGAGGGAAGGGGTGAGGGGGCGGTTCATGGGAAAGCGTGCTGGCGATGACCAAAGCGAGCGCGCGGTCAGCGGTGTTACGCCAACAACTTCCCGACTATATCCCCGTGGATGTCAGTGAGCCGATAGTCGCGGCCTTCGAACCGATAGGTCAGTTGCTTGTGGTCGATGCCCAGCAGGTGGAGCAGGGTCGCGTGGAAGTCGTGAACGTTGACCGGGTCTTCCACCACGTTGTAGCCGAAGTCATCGGTGGCGCCGAGCACGAGCCCCGGTTTAATGCCGCCGCCGGCCATCCAGAGCGAGAAACAGCGCGGATGGTGATCGCGACCGAAGTTGTCCTTGCGGATTTCGCCTTGCGAATAGGCCGTGCGCCCGAATCCCCCGCCCCAGATCACCAGCGTGTCGTCGAGCAGGCCGCGGGCTTTCAGGTCTTTCACCAGCGCGGCGCTGGCCTGGTCGGTGTTCTTGGTCTGGGTTTTGATGCCCTCGGGCAGGCCGCCGTGATGGTCCCAGTCACGATGGCAAAGCTGAATGAAACGGACGCCGCGCTCGGCGAGGCGGCGGGCCAGGAGACAGTTGTTGGCGAAGGATGACTTGCCCGGTTCGGCGCCGTAGAGTTCGAGGATTTCTTTTGGTTCCCGGGCGATGTCCATCAGCTCCGGCACGCTGGTTTGCATGCGGAACGCCAGTTCATAATTCTCGATGTGCGTGGCGATCGCCGGATCACCCAGCGCGCCGAGCTGTTTGCGGTTGAGCTCCTGCATCGCGTCGATGAGCTGGCGGCGCGCCACCTGGCTCAGGCCGGGCGGGTTCGACACGTAGAGCACCGGATCGCCCTGGCTGCGAAAGAGCACGCCCTGATGGTTGCCGGGGAGGAAACCATTGCCCCAATAACGGGTTTGCAGGGGCTGACCGCCCCCGCCGCTGGTAAGCACAACGAACGCGGGCAGGTTGTCATTCTCGCTGCCCAGCCCGTAACTGAGCCAGGCGCCAATGGTCGGCCGTCCGGGCTGTTGGTGCCCCGTGCCCAGGAAGGTGACCGCGGGGTCGTGATTGATCGGCTCCGTAAACATCGAGCGAACGATCGCGATTTCATCCACGATGCTGCCGATGTTCGGCAGCAGCTCACTCAACTCAACGCCGCTTTTTCCATAGTGCTTGAATGGATAGGCCGGGCCGACACACAGAAGCGCCTTTTGGCCGGCGGTCATGCCCGTGATACGCTGACCCATGCGCACGCTCGGAGGGAGTTCTTCGCCGGTCATTTGGCCAAGCTTCGGCTTCGGATCGAACAGGTCGATGTGCGACGGCGCGCCGGATTGGAAGAGGTAGATGATGCGTCTGGCCTTCGGTGCGAAGTGGAGCGAGGTCAGCGCGCCCTTGGACTTCGGTGAAGGATTTATCGCCGCCTCGGCTCCAAAGAGGTCGCGACGCAACAGCGCGCCCAGCGCGATGGCGCCGAGGCCCGTGGTGCTACGAGCGAGGAACGCCCGGCGGGTAAGAGTTTTTTCAATTTCGGTTTGGAGAAGCATGGTTGAATCAGGGTCTCGGGTCTTGCATCTGGGATCTCGGGACCGGGAGCCACACGCAAGAGGGGAGACTTTTGTTATTTCGTTATCGTCTCGTTCAGGTTGAGCAACACATTCGCCACCGCGGTCATCGCCGCCAGTTCGATCTTGTCGGTCGATTCGGGCAGTTTTGATTCGCCGACAGCCAGCAATTTGTCCGCAGTTTCGGCGTCGTCGCGAAACCGAGCCAGCTGCTGTTCGTAAGTCCGCTGCAAGGTGGCGATTTCATCGGGTTGCGGGACGCGACCGAGCGTGTGCCGAAAGGCGCGCGTCAGGCGTTTCGTCAGATCGCTTGGCTCCTCGCGCATCACGCGTTCCGCCAGGGCGCGGGCGCTCTCGACGTATTCCGGATCGTTCATCAGCACGAGTGATTGCAGCGGCGTCTGAGTGCGCTGACGCAGGAACGTGCAAACTTCGCGATTGGGAGCGTCAAACGTGGCGAAGGACGGGTAATGCGCCGAACGGCGCCAGAAAACATACATGCCGCGCCGGTAAAGCGCGTCGCCGTGGTCCTGCTCGTACTTGGCGTCGGTCCCGTCCCAGATTCCCGGCGGCTGGTACGGCTTGACGCTTGGTCCGCCGATCTTCGGGTTGAGCAGGCCGGACACAGCCAGCGCATTGTCGCGAATAAACTCGGCGTCGAGCTGCAGCCGCGGGCCGCGGGAGAGCAGGCGATTGTAAGGGTCCTTTTCAAGCTTTTCGGGCGTAACGGCGGCCGATTGGCGATACGTCGCGCTGATGACGATGAGGCGAACGAGCGCTTTCACGTCCCACGCCCCTCCTGACCGGCCTCCGTCGCGGAACTGGCAGGCGAGCCAGTCGAGCAATTCAGGGTGACTCGGCCATTCGCCTTGTGAACCAAAGTCATTGATGGTTTTCACCAAACCGGCGCCGAAGAACATCGCCCAATAACGGTTCACGGTGACGCGGGCGGTGAGCGGATGCTCCGGTGAAACAAGCCAAACGGCAAGATCAAGACGGTTCAGCGGGGCGGACGTGTCCGGTGCCTGCGCCGCCAGCGCCTTGGCAGAAGAGGTAGCATCCGCGCCTTTCGTGTTCTCGGACGTGCTCACCGGGGACGGGCCAGCGGCGGCGGTGACGTCCGCAGCTCGTTCACTCGAGCGATCGGTGACCGCGCCGTCGGTCGGGTCCAATTCGCGCGCCGCCAATTGCAGACGGCCGCCTTTATTCTCCACGATCGCTTTCCTGATGGCCGGGAGAAACGCCGGAGTGTTCGCCGCCACCTTTTCGCCCTTGTTCCGGAAGTCGCCGCGGATGAGCTGGAAGGTTTCTCGGGGCGGGTCCATTTCCTCCATGATCATCGAGGTCGGGATCGCCTTGATCAAATCGTCCTTCGCCTGGCGCGCCTTGGCGAGCGCGGCTTCAGAACGAATGTAATCAACGGCGTAGTTGTCCTTGTAGAACCGGCGCAGGTCATCGCGCTCTTCCTGGGTCCTTTTTCCACCGGACTTCGCGACGATGGGCATCATGCCCTGAAACACGAGAAGGCGCGCGTCTTCAGCGCCAAGCGCGCGGTCATAAAAGCGCGCGTCGTCGAGCAAACCGGTGAAGTTGCCTTCTTCGTTACGCGAGCCGATCCGCAATGGTTCATTGTTGGTGATGGAGTCCGAGAGTTTGTCCTTCTCAATCTCGACGTCGCGCGCGCGACCATCGACATAGAGCTTCACGCCGGCGCCTTTCCCGGAGCCGTCGTACGTGACGAGGACATGCCACCACTGGTTCGCAGCGAACTTGTCCTTGGTTTTGACTTTGATGGCGTCGTCCGGGAACTGGTGAACCAGGTGGACTTCGAAGCGTCCGTCGCGCACAAAGAGGTCGAAGCCGCGATAGCCCGGTTTCTTCTCGATCTTGCTCAGCATCGCGCCGTCGGATTGTGCCTTGACCCACGCTCCGTAGCTGAAGGCGTTGGTGCGCTCGAACGCGACGAGCTGGCCCAGGTCAATGTGCGTTTTGCCGTCGAACCTGAGGGCCTTGCCGAGCCGGCCATCGGCATACTCAGGCTTGTCGTCACGAACAAATTTTGGACCGTGGACGGATGCGTCCTCGACGATCAGCTGTTTTGGCTCGGCCTTGGTCTCCGGGCTGGCTTGCTCCGTCGCCGTGGACTTCGTTGAGGGCCTGATCGTGTCATCGAACGTGAGCAGAGCGAGCAAACCTTCATCACTCGGTTTCGGCGGAGGTCTGGAGTTCGTTTCGCGTTCCCATTTTTCCTGGGTTTCGCCGAGTTCGTTGTTGCGGTCCTGCAGCGTCTTTTCAGCGTCGCGGAGGCGGAAGTCGGCCTCGACAAATCGCATCGCTTGTTCGGGCGTGGGCACAGGCAGGCGCGGCGGCGGGTTGTCCGTGCGGATGCGATCCAGTCCCTTTTCCGGCACGTTATGGAAGAAGGCATAGAGTTTGTAGAATTCCTTTGTCAACAACGGATCGAATTTGTGGTCGTGGCATTCGGCACAACCGACCGTCATGCCCAGCCACACGGCGCCCAGCGTGCTCACTCGGTCCACCACGTACTTATTGAGATACTCATCCGGGTCCGAGCCACCTTCGTCGGTGGTCATGTTGTTGCGGACGAACCCGGTGGCGATGCGCTGCTCGCGGGTCGGCTCGGGCAGCAGATCGCCCGCAAGCTGCTCCACAGTGAAGGTGTCGTAAGGCTTGTTTTCGTTGAACGCGTCGATGACCCAGTCGCGCCACAGCCACATAAACCGCACGCCATCGAAGTGATAACCGCTGGTGTCGGCGTAGCGGGCCAGATCCAGCCAGTTGGCGGCCATCCGTTCACCGTAGTGCGCTGAATTCAGCAACCGTTCCACCAGTTTGTCGTAGGCCTCCGGCGAATCGTCCGCGAGGAAGGCGTCCACTTCGCCGATGGTTGGCGGCAGGCCGGTGAGGTCGAAAGAAGCGCGGCGAATCAAAGTCGCTTTGTCGGCCTCCGGGGCAGGTTTGAGGCCCTTTTTCTCGAGTTGCTCCAGGATGAAATAATCGATCTCATCGCGCGGCCATTCCTGCTCGCGCACTTTCGGGAGGACCGGTCGCTCTGGGGGAATGAAGGACCAATGATTCTTCCACTTCGCGCCTTCTTTCACCCAACGAATGAGCGACTCAACCTGCCCCGCATTGAGCGGTTTGCCCTCCTCCGGAGGCGGCATGAGTTCGTCCGGATCGCGGCTGGTCAGCCGTTGCACCAGGGTGCTCCTTTTAACATCACCCGGCACGATGGCGCGATTGCCGGACTTCAGGGTCTTGAACGCGTCTTCCCTCCGGTC
>QHNT01000376.1:7022-14354 GCA_003218515.1 Verrucomicrobiota bacterium
TGATCGTGTTCCCACATTAACAGGAAGCGGGATGCTTTCAAAGCCAATCTTGTGACCACCCGGATCGAGTCCGTCTGCATCGCCCCGGTATCTCCGCGACCGATCCGAGTCTCGCGGCCTGGAAAGTTCACCCTGCAGCGCGGTGGGCGTGAGGGCATTCGGTCGTTGGGGGCGCAGTCCGCGCTTCTGCCGGCTCACCTGCAGGCGCGACCGTTGACTGCGTCGTGTGACGCGGAGGTTGCGAGGGAAGAAGAAACTCGTCAATGATGTCCGCGAACATGCGACGACAACTCCAGTAATTGCTGTGGGTAAATCGGGTCGCGAAGGCGGCCAAAGGGACCGCCGCCGCCACGACCAACAGGAGGACGCAAAAGCCAAGCAGCCATGCGTCCGCTGCGGACAGCTCGCGTAACTTTGTCATCCATTCAGCCCCGGTGCCCTTCAGGAACAGCACCAACCACTGGCGCGCGTTCCAGATCAACGCCATCCAAGCGAGCACGAGCGCGGCGACCGCCAGGCACAACGCCAGCACGACGTAAAACTCGCCGAGCGACATCGACGGCTTGAACCGACAATCGACATTGACAACCTTCTGGTAATAGTCGAGCGCCCCACTGACGAGATCACCACGATCGTAGTAATTTCGCCAGCGGATGTCGTCGAAGAGTCGTGAAAAGAGCTGCGGAGGGGCCACCAGGCGTTTTGACGGGTCCGTTTCCCGCTCGCTCCAGGGACGCTGCTTGAAGCCGTGGAAATGCTCGATGAGCTGGCGGCGGAGGTACTCGTCTTTCTCCGTCTGCTCACGGAAGAAAAACGCCATCTTGTCCAGCGGACTGCCGAAGGTGACCAGTCCGCAGAGCATGTCAGAGATTTGCTTCATGTTCTGGAGCTTGAGGCGCGCCGTCCCGTCCGTAAAATAACCCTCGTTGTCGCAGCCGCGGAGTTCGCCCTGATGGACGAGGTGGTTGAGGCGATTGATGGCGTCGAACGAGATCTGGCTGCCGAGCGAGTGGCCGGCCAGGATCACCCGGTCGTAACGCCAGTCCTCCGGCCGGTAAGGTCCGGTCGCCTTCGCCGGCTCCAGCAGGTAGCGGAGCGCGTTGACCGCACCGTCAAGAATTGCCTTCCGCACCGCGTAGAACTTCGACTTCGCGTCGGTCGTGTTGTAGATCGCGATGTCACCGATGACATTAGCGATGGCGTTCACTTCACGCTCTTCGACGTGGCGGAGCAGCCAGTCGAACCCCCAACCAGCGATCGGTATTCTTGAGAGGAAGCGCAACGTGCCCGTCACGGCGCCGAGCGTCGCCGGGATGACATGAGCAACGGTGGTTATGAAAAACCAATATCGGAACGCCCTGAACTTGGTGTGGGAAGAGGAGGCGTTTCCGTCTGGTTTTTTCGCAAAGAACGGACTGCTGTCGCCGTACTGCCGGCCGAATTCAGCATTGTCACGGTAGAACCTGCGCGCGCCGCCGGTGACGTTCGTCACCCAGTTCTGAATGTCGCTCAGGGAGGCCTTATCCCCGGTTTGATAGGCCCAATAGTATTCGTAGACGTCCACGCGCGGCTGCTGCGGACCGAAGGTGAGTCGAATAAAGTTGTCGTACCAAAAGCCGCCGGTGCTGCGCGACGGTTTCGCCGCGGTGAAGTGGGTCATCGTAATCGCGTCGTGGCCCGAGGCGCGGCACGTCTCCACCAGCGTGCGCGCGAACTGATCGAGCGTGTCGAAGGGCTGTTTATCGCCGATGCCATGCACGATCAGCAGGGCGGTGTCCTGCGGCACCCACCGGCCGGCAAAGCCGCTCTCATGAAGTTCGCCCAGCACCTGGTGTGGGTTGGGCTCAAACCTTCCGCTCTGGTGCTCTGGTCCGTTGGTCGAGTTCAATCCGTCGAATGAAATGCTCAGTCTGTGGCCCTAAAACAATTTCCGCCTGATAATAAGGCAGAGGAGTGGGGCGGCAATCACTTAAAAAATTTCTCCTGACCATGAACCGGAGCGCGCACGGTCCCCGTCCGCAGCGGCCGCGAACCATAAACTTCGTAGCAGCCGACGTAAGGAGGCTCTGGCTCAATTCCGCGTTTCGCACTCCGCACTCCGCATTTGAACAAGTGAGCCGTGGGGGCTTTCTATGAACCTTCAGGTAGGGCGTGCTGTGCCCAGCCCGCCGGCGCGGTGAGGACACCGCGCCCCACCACCGGGTTCCCGGCCGGCGCGGCGGTTCTCCCTCCAAAACTCCTTGTGTAAGGTTTGCCCTTACATCCGATTCAGGGCGGGCCTGATTGTTTAACCAGGCTGGTGGACTAGGCTTCGTTCATGTGCGCTATTGGTCGTTACGCTCCATTGGATGTGACTGCCCGCCAGCAGCCCAAAGAACAGTTGAGAATAATGATCGTGTACGAAGATCTCCTGACCTGCCGGGTGGCCGAACGGGTGTTTGATCAGATCACCGCCAGGATGGCGTCGGACTGCGAGATCTACCTGACTCTGCGTAGCTTTGTTGTCCTGGCGATCCCTGCGCTCGTGGAGCAAGCGGTCGGCGATGCCGCGGCGGCGGATTTAATCCTGCTTTCGGTGCACGGACAGGGAAATTGGCCGCCTTCAGTCGAAAGGTGGATGGAGCTGTTGGTGAGTGAACGCGCCGCGCAGCACGGCGGTTTGGCAGCCGTGCTGGTGAGGCCACAGGCGGCCGCCTCCGCGGCCAGGGAGCGTTGTGCAACGCTGGAACAACTGGCCCAACTCAGCGGCAGGGACTTTTTTTTCGCCAAGGATGTGGATTGGATGCCTTGAATATATTGATCCAAACTCCGAATGAACCGATAAAGCCCCATCTGCAAAACTACTTTCGCCATCCTCGGTCAACCGTCGGCGCGGAGCCTCGGCGGCCGGGCCTTGAAAGGCGGTTATGCGACTTCTGATTATCGACCAAAACGCCGAATCGGTCAGCGCGCTTTGCGAAGCGCTCGGAACCGGCCATGCGGCAGTGGTCACCGGCAATTGGCTGGAGGCGTTGAGCCACTTGAGGACCGGTTGTTTTGAAGCGGCATTGATGAATTTCGATTTGAGCGGTTTTCCAGGGCTGAAATTCGTCTTGTCGCGACTGCCAGAGCTTTACCCCCAAATCTGTTTCATCGCCTATGGCGAGGGTGTCGCCGTCCAGCAGGCTAGGCGTCACGGAACCGTCGAGGTTCTTCTCCTGCCATTCACCTCCGAAAAACTGCGTCAGGCGCTGGCCATCCGAAAGCCGCACCCGGTGCTCGGCCCCACGGCGCGCCGAATGCCCCGCCAGCCCTGACCTGACCATGACCTCTGCTAAGAACATCCTTCTCGTTGAGGCGGACCACATGATCGAAGGATGGCTTTGCCAGATTCTCCGCGCGGAAGCGTTCAACGTTTCGGTCGCCCGCAGCCTGCCGGAAGCATCGATGCGTCTTGCAGCCAAGCCAGGCTTCACCGCGGTCATTTGCGACTATTTCCTGCCGGATGGCACCTGCCTGGAACTGTTGGCCGGGCTACGCTGCCGGCCGGGAACACCCGTCCCGGTGCTGCTGACTTCAGGGAGCTGCATCCCGCCATGGCCAGGGGATGTCGGGCTTGAACTGCTGGCCAGGCCGTTCAACGCAGCGAGATTGCTGGCGTCGCTCAACCGCCTGCTCGAAGTCCAACCAACCGACGGATCCGTCATCTTCGCTCATTCTCCTCCAGCCGCACGTCCGGATGCAGGCTGAGTTTTTTCTGGTGTTCCACCCGTACAAAATCCTTTAAGCTGCCTGGTCGTGCGTGTATGTTGCAGGGTAACGTCCAAAGACACGCTGTGATATTTGCCACAGGGCACCCATGCTTATGTCGAGAAAATCTCTTTCATCCGCCCGCTCATTCGGCAAACGCTCCGGACAATCCAGCTCGGCTTTGACGGCGGGCCAGAACGCCACCGTCATCAGGACGTCGAACCCGGTTCGCAAAACTGCGGCTGCAGCTCCGGCTGACGACCTTGCTCCTGACCCGGCGCCCAACGAAGGGTTGCCCTTCCCAGTCGTGGGAGTGGGAGCTTCCGCCGGCGGCTTCGAAGCCGTGATGAATCTGCTGAAACATCTTCCGGTGGACACAGGCATGGCGTTTGTCGTGGTCCTTCATCTGGATCCACGCCACAAGAGCAAGCTGACCGAACTGGTGGCGCGCGCCACGGCCATGCCAGTGCACGAGATCAAAGACGACATGCCGGTCGAACCCAACCGCGTCTATATTCTGCCGGCCAACCTTGACGTGATTATCGCGCAGAAAACACTCAAACTGGTTCGCCGGCCTGAATCGGAGCGGCTGCACATGCCCATCGATCATTTCTTCCAATCGCTGGCCGAGGAGCAAGGAAGCCGGGCCATCGGCGTGGTGCTCTCGGGCACCGGTTCGGACGGCACCGTCGGCCTGCTGGCCATCAAGGCCGAAGCGGGCATCACCTTCGCCGAAGACGAGGCCTCGGCAAAATACTTCGACATGCCGCGCAGCGCCATCGACGCCGGTTGCGTGGACGCGGTGATGCCGCCGGCGTTGGCCGAGGAGTTGGCTCGCATCGCCCGCCATCCCTTCGTGCGACCCTCCCGGGCCAGGGTCAAAACGCCCGAACAGGAGTTTCCCGAATCCATCTACGTGACCATGCTGCGCTCGAACCCGGAGGAACTGAGGTCGCTGTTCCATGATCTACTGATCAATGTGACCGGATTTTTCCGCGATCACTCGGTGTATGCCACGCTGAAAAAAAAGGTTGTCCCCAAAATCATCAAAAGCAAAAGCGGCCAGGGCGAAATTCGCGTCTGGGTGCCCGGCTGCGCCACGGGCGAGGAAGTCTATTCCCTGGCCATCTGTCTCATGGAGGAAGTGACCAGGGCGAAGCGCAACGTCAAACTTCAGATTTTCGGCACTGATCTGAGCGAAGTCGCCATCACAAAGGCGCGGACCGGCATTTTCTCCAGCAGCATTGCCAAGGACGTTTCGCCGGAGCGACTGCGGCGGTTCTTCTCCCGCCTCAGTGGCGGCAGTTACCAGATCAGTCGCATGATTCGCGACATGTGCACGTTTGCCCGACAGAACATTTGCGAAGATCCGCCCTTCTCGCGCCTGGACCTGATCAGTTGCCGTAACGTGCTGATCTACCTCGGACCGGAATTGCAGAGAAAGTGCATGCCCATTTTCCATTACGCGCTCAACCCCGGTGGCTATCTCCTGCTCGGCACCTCCGAGACCGTCGGTACTGCGGCAGATCTTTTCACGCTGGTGGACAAGAAACACAAGATGTACTGCCGCAAAGCCACCACTCCGATCCCCAATCTCGAATTCACCTCCAAGGGCGCGGCGAGCATCAAGCCCGAACTCATCTGGCGGGAGACGCCCGCGCGCTCCGAGTCCGAGCCGGGCTTGAATATCCAGAAACAGGCCGACCGCATCCTGCTCGCCCAATACAGCCCCGCCGGGGTGATAGTGGACCGGCACCTCCGCGTCCACGAGTTTCGCGGCAACACCGGTCGCTACCTGGAGCACGCGTCAGGCTCGGCCAGCCTGAACCTGCTGCAGATGGTGCGGCCAAGCCTGATCGCCGACTTGCGCACTACCATTCACAAGGCCTGCAAGAACCGCGCCTCGGCCCGCAAGGACGGCGCGGTGTTTAGATTCAACGGCACGCCTCAGGAAGTGAACCTCCAGGTCATTCCGCTCACCGTGCCGCCTTCGAGCGAAATATGGCTCTTGATCCTTTTCGACGAATCGAACCCCTCAGCCGGAACGGAACCGAAAGAAACACGGCCTGCCGCGCGCAGAACCGGCCGAACCGGGGCTGTCCGCCACGATCCGGGAGTGGTCCGGTTGCGCGCCGAACTGGACGCCACCAAGGAATCGCTCCAGGCGATCATCGAGGAGCAGGAAGCGACCAACGAAGAGCTCAAATCCGCCAACGAGGAGATCGAGTCGAGCAACGAGGAACTCCAAAGCACGAACGAGGAGCTTGAGACCGCCAAGGAAGAGCTTCAATCCACCAACGAGGAACTCACGACGCTCAACGAGGAATTGAGCAATCGCAACCTGGAAATGGCTCAGATCAACAACGATCTCACCAACCTCCTCAGCAGCATCAATATCCCGATCGCCATGGTGGACAACACGCTGGCCGTGCGTCGTGCCACCCCCATGGCCGAAAAGCTCTTCAATCTCCTCCCCTCGGACATTGGCCGACGCCTGAGCGATTTCAGAGCAAACCTCAGCATTGACAACCTTGACAACCTGATCCGCGAAGTCATCGACACTCTCACCACTCGCGAGTCCAAGGTGCAGGACAACCAGGGCCGCTGGTATTCCCTCCGCATCCGCCCCTACCGCACCGGCGAGAACAAGATCGACGGCGCGGTCATCACGCTGGTGGACATAGACGAGGAACAGCGCCGCATCGCGCGGCTCGAACTGGCCTCGCAGTACAACGAGGCCATCCTGGAGACGGTCCGCGAGCCGCTCCTGGTGCTCGACGCCGAGCTGCGGGTGCGCGAGGCCAGCCGCTCCTTTTACGAAACGTTCAAACTCAACCGCAAAAAGATCGAGAACATCCCGATTTACGAACTGGCCAACGGCCAATGGGACATCCCCGAGTTGCGCGAGCTGCTGGAGGAGGTTCTCCCTAAAAACAGGCGCTTCGAAAACTTCAGAATCGAACGTGCGTTTCCCAGGCTCGGCCGCCGCACCTGGCTGGTCAACGCCTGCCGCCTTGAAAGAAAGGGCGAGCGCCTGGTTCTTCTGGCCCTGGAAGACATCACCTTCGCGCCAAAGGCCCGCCCGGCACCGACGCCTGCAACAGGATGAACGGAAACGGAAAATGTCGAACGACCAGGCGGCGCCCTTCCCGCCTTCAGTCAAGGCAAGGATGGGATGCGCGCCAGCCTTTGGCCTCGCTTCGTCCTGTCGGAAAGTCCGGCGTCACAAAAAAAGTGCCGCGCGCGCCCCGGACCCTGCGCGACCGTTTGGATACCTTGCACGCGGCGCAGTTCGAACTGGAAGTCTCGCGTGATCGCTACGCCCATCTCTACGACTTCGCCCCCGTCGGCTACGTGAGCCTCAGCCTGGTCGGGCAAATCATCCAGCTCAACCTTACCGCTGCCGCCATGCTGGGCCGCAGCCGCGCAGCGCTCCTGAAGTCTCCTTTCAGCGTTTGCGTGGCGAAGGCCGATGTAACCCGCTTTCTCGAACACCTTCGACGCTGCCGCGGAAGTGACACCAAAGTGGTTACTGAACTCAGCCTGCGCCAGCCCAGCGGCGCCGAGGTGCCGGTACAACTGGTCAGCAGTCCTCTTCCTTAC
>QHNT01000377.1 GCA_003218515.1 Verrucomicrobiota bacterium
GGTGACGTGGGTTGTTACGGCGCCACCCGCGTGAAGACGCCGAACATAGACAAGCTTGCGACCGGCGGTCTGCGGTTCACCAATGCCCACTCACCGTCGGCAACGTGCACGCCTTCGCGTTATGCCTTGCTCACCGGCGAATACGCCTGGCGCCGAGAAGGCACTGGAGTTGTGCCGGGCGACGCCAAGTTGATCATCGCTCCCGGACGCGAGACGATTCCCTTGCTGTTGAAACGCGCCGGTTACGCCACCGGATGCGTGGGCAAGTGGCACCTCGGATTGGGCGACGGCCATCCGGATTGGAACGGAGAGATCAAACCGGGCCCGTTGGAAATCGGTTTCGACTACGCCTTCATCATGCCGGCAACCGGCGACCGTGTCCCTTGCGTGTTCGTAGAGAACCATCGCGTGGCTGGACTGGATCCTGCCGATCTCATCCAGGTATCCTACGGCGGCAAGGTGGGCAACGAACCCACGGGGCGCGAGCATCCGGAGTTGCTGAAAGTGATGCCCAGCCACGGTCACGACAACACGATCGTGAACGGCATCAGCCGCATTGGTTACATGAGCGGCGGGAAATCGGCGCGCTGGGTTGATGAAGACATCGCCGATACTCTCACGCGCAAAGCCGTGACGTTCATCGAACAGCACCGCGATCGGCCGTTCTTCCTGTACTTCGCCACGCACGACATCCATGTGCCCCGCGCACCGCATGCGCGGTTTGTCGGCGCCAGCGGTTGCGGAATTCGCGGTGACGTGATTCAGCAACTTGATTGGTGCGTGGGCGAAATCGTCGCCACACTCGATCGCCTGAAGCTGACGGACGATACGCTGCTTGTGTTCACCAGCGACAATGGCCCGGTCGTGGACGACGGTTACAGGGATGGCGCAGTGGAGAACCTGAACGGGCACAAACCGGGCGGACCGTTGCGCGGCGGCAAATACAGCGCCTTCGACGCCGGAACGCGAGTGCCGTTTATTGTGCGCCGGCCGGGCCGGGTGAATCCGGGCGTGTCCGATGCGCTCATCTCGCAGGTGGATTTTCTGGCAAGTTTCGCCGCGTTGACAGGACAGAAACTGGCGGAGGACGCCGGCCCCGACAGCTTCAACGTGCTGTCGGCGCTGCTGGGCGAATCGAAAACCGGGCGCGAGTATTTGGTGGAGCACGCGAACACACTTTCGTTGATCAAAGGCGGATGGAAATACATCGAGCCCGGCAAAGGGCCGAAGGTGCTGGCCAAGGTCCATATCGAAAGTGGATTGTCGTCTGAACCCCAGCTTTACGATCTCAAGGAGGACCTGGGCGAAAAACGAAACGTCGCCGCCGAACATCCCGATATCGTGAAGGAATTGTCCGCGTTGCTCGAAAAACTTCGGGACCACCCGCGCAGCCGCTCGTGAATGAGCCTGGAAGGAAGAAGTCCTTTATGACCCGAATTCAAATCATCGATTCCCATACCGGCGGTGAACCCACCCGCGTCGTCATCAGCGGCGGACCGAATCTCGGCGGGGGAACGGTTGCAGACGGGTTGAGAATCTTGCGCGAGCAGCACGATCGCTTCCGCTGCGCGGTCGTCAACGAACCGCGAGGTTCGGACGTTCTGGTGGGCGCGCTGCTGGTCGAACCGTCCGACAAGTCGTGCGTGGCGGGCGCGATCTTCTTCAATAACGTCGGCTACCTTGGCATGTGCGGGCATGGAACCATTGGACTGATCGTAACGCTCGCGCACCTGGGCCGCATCAGGACCGGCGAACACCGCGTTGAAACACCCGTGGGTGTGGTCACCGCGACGCTCAATCAGGACGGTTCGGTGTCCGTGACCAATGTTCCGAGCTATCGAAAGGCGAAGGGTGTGACAATTAACGTGTCGAGTGCCGACGGCGCGCTGGGGACAGCGCGCCCTACCATGCCGATCACCGGCGATGTCGCGTGGAGCGGCAACTGGTTTTTTCTGATCGAACAGCACGGACAACTGCTCGAACCTGGCAACGTCGGGAAGCTCGCCGAATTCACCTGGCGCGTCCGCCAGGCCGTGAACGCGCAGGGCTTTCCCGAAATCGACCACATCGAACTGTTCGGCCCGCCGGTGAGTTCGTGGGCGCGCTCGCGCAACTTTGTTCTTTGCCCCGGCAAAGCGTACGACCGCTCCCCGTGCGGCACGGGCACGAGCGCGAAGCTCGCCTGCCTCGCCGCCGACAACAAACTCGACGAAGGTCAGCCGTGGGTTCAGGAGAGCATTCTGGGCAGTCTATTCACCGCGCGTTACCGCTGGCTCGACCGCAAAGCGGGCACCATCGAGCCCACCATCATCGGCACCGCATTCGTAAACGCGGAAGCGACACTTTTGCTGGACGAGAAGGACCCCTTTTGTTGGGGTATTCATCCATGAACCTGGTCCGCTGTTTCGCGCTCGTTCTGCTCCGGGAATTTCCGGGCTACGGCGGCCAGCAATCGCTGCGCGCCGACGACTGGAAGCTCGTGCGTCAGCACCTCCACCCGGTCAACAAAAACGCCTCGCCCCAGGGCAGCCGCGGACTCTACAACCTCGCGCGCGACCCCGGCGAAACCCGCGATGTGTCGATGCAGCATCCGGAGATTGTCGCCAGACTGGACAAACTCCTGCGCGAGCAGCACACGCCATCGAAAGACTTTCCCATCCGCGCGCTGGATGGCGACTGAGCAGTCGGTTGCATGTCGAAACGCGTTCTCATCATCGGCGGCGGCGTCATCGGACTTTGCACGGCTTACTACGCCGCGCGCCAGGGGCATCGAGTCACGGTGATTGACCGGGACAGGGCGGACGATGAAGGGTGTTCCTATGGCAATGCCGGAATGATCGTACCGAGCCACTTCGTGCCGCTGGCGGCGCCCGGGATGGTAGCGCTGGGCCTCAAATGGATGTGGAACCCGGCATCGCCGTTCTACATCAAACCGCGGTTAAGCTGGGACCTGTTGAGTTGGGGCATCAAGTTCTGGCGCGCTGCAACGCCGGAACGCGCGCGCCGCGCCGCGCCGCTCCTGCGCGACCTCAACCTCGCCAGCCGCGCGTGTTTCGAGGAACTCACGGAACTGAGCGATTTCGGATTCGTGAAGAAAGGGTTGCTGATGCTTTGCAGAACGCAGCACGCGCTCGCTGAGGAGTCGAAGACAGCGGAACGCGCAAAGCAACTCGGCGTTCCGGCCGAAGTGCTCGACGCAAAGCAAACTGCCGCGCTCGACCCGAACGTGCGCATGGACGTCGCCGGTTCGGTTTATTTCCCGAAGGATTGCCATCTCTCGCCCAACCGGTTCATGGCCGCGCTCAAGCACCAGCTCGATCAGGAGGGCGCGCATTTGTCCTGGGAAACGGAAGTCACCGGCTGGCGAATGGACGGTTCGCGCGTCGAAGCGGTGCAAACGGCCAAGGGCGAGTTCAGTGCCGACGAATTCGTCGTGTGCGGCGGCTCGTGGTCCCCGGTCATTGCGCGGGACCTGGGACTCAACCTCCCCATGCAGTCAGGCAAAGGCTACAGCCTGACGTTGCCCAAGCCGCGCCAACTCCCGCAAATCTGCGCCATTTTCACCGAAGCACGGGTCGCCGCGACGCCAATGGGAAACACGTTGCGCTTCGGCGGCACGATGGAAATTGCCGGACTGAACGAGGAGATCAACCCGGTGCGTGTGCAGGGCATCATCAAGTCGGTGCCGACGTATTATCCCGATTTCACGCCGCAGGATTTCGAAGGCGTTCGACCCTGGCGCGGATTGCGGCCATGTTCGCCGGACGGTTTGCCTTACGTCGGTCGCACGGCGCGCTATTCAAACCTGTGCCTCGCCACCGGCCATGCGATGATGGGCTTGAGTCTCGGACCGATCACCGGCAGGCTCATCGCCGAAATTCTGTCCGACGAAACTCCATCCATCCAGATCGGACTGCTGAACCCGGATCGTTACGCGTGAAAGAACCAGATCAGGAATCCGCGGGCCAGAATCGACTCGTTCGCATTCGAGTCGGTTCGGCAGACCACGATTTAAACATTCGGTCGGGAACCGTGACGCTGGATGGGGATTTGACCATCCCGGCGGGAGCGGTGGGCATTGTGCTGTTCGCCCATGGAAGCGGCAGCAGCCGTCACAGTCCCCGCAACCAGTTTGTCGCGCGCGCCATCCGCGAGGCCGGCATCGCCACGTTGTTGTTTGACCTGCTCACGCAGGAGGAAGAGGGCGAAGACGACGTGACCGGGCGCTTGCGATTCGACATTGGCCTGCTCGCGGGACGGCTCGTCGAAGCAAGCAGGTGGGTCGCGAATCAAACGGAAACGCAGAAGTTGAGAATCGGTTATTTCGGCGCGAGCACCGGCGGCGCGGCGGCTCTCGTTGCCGCCGCGGAAATCGGACCAACGGTCGGCGCAGTTGTTTCGCGCGGCGGCAGGCCCGATCTGGCGGGCACGGCCATGGAAGACGTTAAATCGTCTGTGCTTTTAATCGTAGGCGAACGCGATGAGACGGTGCTGGAGCTGAATCGCAGCGCCTATGCCCGGCTGCGGTGCGGGAAGGAACTCGCGGTGATTCACCGGGCGACGCATTTATTCGAGGAACCCGGAGCTTTGGAAGAAGTCGCGCGCCTGGCGGCCGACTGGTTCCGTCGTCATCTGCGTGCACGATGAAACCGATGGGAGGGACACAATTTGTTTTGAAGATCGCGACAGGTGAACGTTACCCGCGTTTCCTGGCAGCGGGGATGAAGTCCAAAGGACCTACCGCTTCTTGTCGCGCACGTTCAACATGACCATCGGCCGCCTCGCTTTGCTGATGACGCGATAGTTGTTGCGGCGGCGGCGGCGCTCAAGCCTCGCTTCAGGAGAAAAGAAGTGCGCGCCGAAACCAACCATCGCGACCAAAACAATCAGGCCAATGGCCGAAAGCAAAACCGGATTATCAAGAGTCATGCTGTGATGTTAGCGGCGTCGCACGGTTTTGTAAAGTCCTGGTTCCTGCAACTCCTGCAACTCCTGCAACGGGCGCATCTGGGTACCACCACCATCGTGGAAGCCTCCCGCTCCCTCTCCCTGCGAGGCACGAGCGGGGAGAGGGCTGGGGAGAGGGGCACCTTCCATCGAATTGGCGCGGCTATTATAATTGGAATCCCCTCTCCCTTACCCTCTCCCCACTCCTCCGTCGTGGGGAGAGGGAATCGACCAGCGGCATGGTGGTTTTGAAGATGCGCCACTTACAACCGCCAAAGACCCGCTTGGTGGGTGAAGGGCGCGCTCTTTCGCAGCCATCAAAATACTTGCGGGACGCCTTCCTCGAGTATTTTGACGCGATCGCTCAGTCCGTTTTGTCGGGCGATTTCCTGCAACCAGCGCGGGGGCTCGTCGATGTGTTCAAAGGAGAGTTTGAACGTGCCGTAGTGCATCGGCACGAGCCACTGCGCGCGCAGGTCATGGAATACTCGCATGGCTTCGTCCGGTCCCATGTGTACCTGGCGAAACGAATCGGGAAAATAAGCGCCGATCGGCAGCAGGGCGATTTCGGGTTTGAGACGCGCGCCGATTTCCTTAAAGCCGTCAAAATAGGCGCTGTCGCCGGCATGATAAATCCGGCGGCCTCCGTGTTCCAGAATGAACCCGCCGTAGCCGCGATGATCGTCCCGCAGTATGCGGGCGCCCCAGTGTTTGCTGGGCGTCAGAGTCACTTTCCAGTCGCCCCGAGAGAAACTTTCCCACCATTCGAGTTCGATGACGCGATCGAAGCCCAGGCCGTAAGCCAGGTCGTTCATGCCCCAGGGCATCACCGCAATTTTCGGATGCGGAAGGCGGCGAAGCGTTGGTTTGTGAAAATGATCGAAATGCGCGTGCGTAAGCAGAACCAGGTCAATCGGCGGGAGATGTTTGATCTTAAGCCCAGCGCGTTTCAAACGCTTCAAAAGGAACAGCCAGTTGGCGAAATTAGGGTCAACGAGAACGTTCAGATCATGAAATTGAATCAGGAAGGACGCATGGCCGATCCAGGTCAGCGCGACCTGCCCCGCGCTCAATTTGGGGAACACAGGCCTCTTGTTCTGTCCCTTGCGGCGCACGAGCAGGACCTTCCACACCATCTCATAAAAAAAAGTGCGCGGATTAAACGCCTTGGTGGGCGTCAGCTCCTTGAACGAACGAGGCAGACGCTGACCCGGCCGACGTGGACGATGCCAATGGCCGTGTCCGGCTTTCATGGAGCTTGTCTGACCACAGCCAACTTATACAACCGTCATGAATAAAAAACAACCCCGGGAGTCGAACTCAGCAGCCAGCGTAAGAATGAACATTACGCGGAGGAACTGAGCAGAAGCCCGCCTGGACGCAAGTCCGGCGGGTTTTTTGCTGGCAATTATTTTCGTTCCTGTTTTAACCGGGATGTTTCTCAAACGCGAAGCAGCCGCAATGATCATCATGGCTAACGTAACAGAGCAACTCGAAACATTCCTCCGAAAAAAGCCGACGATCGGACGAAACGTTTACCTCGCACGCGGAGCCGTGGTTGTCGGTGATGTTACCGTTGGGGATCATTCGAGTGTCTGGTACAA
>QHNT01000378.1:0-7251 GCA_003218515.1 Verrucomicrobiota bacterium
AAGGATTCGGAGATTTGTCCGGCGTCGCCGTTTGGACCGCGTTGAACTCAAGCCCGGTGAGCAGTTGGATCTGCTGCCCGGCTTCGAGCGCTTCGCGCCGCGTGTCGAGCAATGCCTCGACCGCTTCGAGGTATTGCTTCTGCAATTCAACGTAAGTGGCAATCGGCACTGCGCCGAGCCGGTAATGACGGTCGGCGAGTTCCGCCGCCTTGCGAAACTCATCCACGGATTCGGGCCGCCACTTGTCCATCTCCGCCAGTTTTGTCTGATACGCCAGCGCCGTTTGGATGATGCGACGATCGAGGTCGCGCTGAGCCACAAAAGCAAGTGTTTCAGCCTGCGTCCGCCGCGCTTCCGCTGTCTCTACATTGCCTTTGTTCCGATTCCACAGCGGCAGCGGCAGCGAGATGCCGACGCCGATTTGTTGCTCGCGGTCGCCCGCGCGCTCTTGAGAAAAATAAGGGCCAACGGTGAACGACGGATAGCCATCCTTGCGCGCAAGCGAAACTTTGAACCCTTGCTGCTCCAATTCGACGCGTCGCATTTGCAACTCGAAGTTGTTCGTCTGCGCCGCCGCCAACAGAATTTCTGAGTCCGGCGCGGCGACGAACGCCAGTCTAACCGATTCCACCTTCATTGCCCGCGTCCACGGTTGGCCGCGCAGTTGGTTCAGTTCGAGCAACGCCGCTTGCGATGCAAGTTGCGCTTCAGTCGCCTTGCGTTGCAGCGTCAACTCAGTCGCCTCGATGATGCGTGTTTCCAACTGTGGCGTAAGTCCCGCCGGGTCGCGTTGCACAAGCACCTCGCGCAACTGTTGGAAGCGGTCGGCGACTTCCTTGGCCGCCGCCGCCTTCTCCTGCGCAGCGAAGAGATTGTAGGTAAGAATCCGCGCTCGTGCCGCCAGCGACGCATTGAATTGCGCGAAGCCTAGTTCGGCCAGTTGAGTCTGGTGATTGGCAATCGCCTTTCGCAATGGGATGCGTCCCGGCCAATCAAAAGTCTGCTGCACCGACACGGCCCACGCGACGCCCTCAGCCGAGAGTCCGCCCGACGTGACGCGTTTCTGCCCCACGCTCGAGGAGAGTTCGGGGTTGGCCCAAGTCGTCGCCGCGCGCCGCTCGCCTTTGGCGGCATCAATCTCGGCGCGGTAGAAATTGAGTTCGGGATTGTGTTCGAGCACGTCCGCCACTAGCGCTTCGAGCGCGGCAGGCCGCGCATTCGTGCTGGCGGAGGCAGATTCGGCCGCATTGGAGAGATGGGGCACGCCCCCAAGTCCGGCCAACACGGCCCCGACCAGCAAGCAAGGGCAGGAAACCGGAAAAGATTTTCGATTCATAAACGCAAAAACGGATTCTCGCCCCAATAGGAAATGCGCCCGGAAAATAGTTCCGCCTGTGAGGCATTCAGGCAGATGAAGGCGTTACACGCTGAATGAGTCAGCGCGTCGAAACAGAGGAAGGACTAGGCAAGAGGAGGAGCGCGAGGCTGCGCCGGATCGGGCGGAGATTCACCGGGAATTTTCCAGCGTTCGGAATGAAGGCGGACACCCTGTGAGTCTGGCTGCGCTGAACAAACAAGCGTTTCCGACCGAAGGAAAGTAACTGCCAGAAATCGTCGAAGTGAGGTTCGGTCAGGAGATGGAAGCGAACGAAATTGATGTGGAAGACGAACAACACCACCGTCAATACACGCATCCACCAACCTGCCGAAGCCGGCTTGGCGAGCCAACTCCGCGACGAGTTTTGTGCGCTTATCAATATGAGTCGTTCCGCTGACAAAATATGGTGAGCTTGATAGTCGTTTACCGGATGGGTGTCAAACTGTTCCATTTCCATTCAGTCACAACGCCATTGTTTCCGGCGGGGCAAATCCGACTCCCTTCGATTTGATGCTGAATTCGCTCACGGTTTCGATTCAGAGGCTGTGCGACGGCGGCACTCCGCATACAGCGCGTCATAAACGACAAACTCCTGTTTAAGAATTTCAGGGTCGCTCAGGCCCAGCGCGCTAAATCCGAAGGCTACCCAGCGCAAACCTTCTCCGGCTGGATGCGGTTTGGACGGATGCGAATCCGCAGCGCGCACGACCTCACCGAGCAACGCCAGTGCCGGGTCGGTCAGTTTGTATTTCTTAAGGATCGAGTTGAACGACACGTCTTCGCCGTGGTGTCCAAGCTCGCAACCGTCAATGTCCAATGGAGTCGCACCCAATTCGCGGGCCTTCGCCTCGACCTGATTTGCAGGGACAAAAATGAACTCGGCATGCGGGTCAACGAACTTCTTGATAAGCCACGGACACGCCACGCGGTCCACTTTCACTTTTTCGCGGGTGATCCATTTCATAGCTGCGGTTCGTCGTTCATTTGCGTAACTGTTGATAGAGTGCGTCGAAACACTCATCGCCGCGCCTCAAGAGTTCCTCGTCGCTCAGGCCGCCCTTAGCCCATCCCTTTAGCACCTGGTCAATCCCCATACAGCCGGTCGCCTGGAATTTGCCGTCTTCCAAGTCCGCGTCATGTACCATCTCGGCAATTTTCAAAACGGCCTTATCTGCGATCCCGAAGCGCTTGACCAACGTTTCAAAGGTGCAGGCGTCGCCGTGGTGGGAAAATTCCACCTCAAACATATCGTAGGGAATGGCGTTGGGGTGCCTAGCTGGGTCGGTGCTGAAAATAAACTTGGCCTTGGGATCAATGAATCTGCGGATGAGCCAGGCAGAACCCACGCGGTCAATTTCTGGACGCGGCCGGGTGAGCCATGTCTTGCCGATGAATTTCTTCGCGGCCAGCGTCGGCGCGTTTTTGGATTTGCCTCCGCGCAAACCAACAGCGCGTTTCAAAAGCATTTGAGCGTCCTGCGCTCGCGGGCAGTCAAAGAAATCAATCTTGCGGATCTCCTCGAACTGGCGGGTCAATTTTTCCAAGTCCGCCGCGAAGGATTCGTCAGGACGCTTTCGATTTCGCGCGATCAGTTCGGTCAGCGCGGAAAGCAACGCCGCGTAATCCGTTGCTCGTGCTTCGTTGAACTGACGAACGATGTCTTCACTGCCAAGCCCCTCGATCTCGGTGACGTGAATAATCGTCGCTTCGCCACCACCGTCGCGGACTTGTTGTGCCAGCCATTGCAGTCGCTCGTGGTGCTCTGG
Source organism: Verrucomicrobiota bacterium (assembly GCA_003218515.1). Lineage (GTDB taxonomy): Bacteria > Verrucomicrobiota > Verrucomicrobiia > Limisphaerales > AV2 > AV2. The sequence goes on from QHNT01000378.1 coordinate 3,145, forward strand.
CTTGTCAGGCAGCAAATAGGCCGAAGTTTTTAACGGAAGCGCTCCACACTTTTTCAACTGCCGCCAGAGGTTGACTCGCGTAGCGCCTTTCTTTGTGGGCAGTCCGTAAAGCAGAAGAATCCATTTGTTCGGGGCAATCACGGGGGAGAGGCTATGAAATGTAATAGATATTTCAACTTGAAACATCTGGACAAAATACTAATTTCACACCTCATGAAATCTTTATTTGGATTCCTTGGCCTTTTCTCATTGCTCACCACGTTGGCGCAGGCCGAAACCCTCGACACCAGCAAGATTGAACAAATCATCGGTTTGAAAGGTGCGCTCAATACGAACGAAGGTGTTTTCAAGGTCACTTCGCCGCGCAACGACGTTAAGATTTCGGTGGACGACTGGACGATGCCGCCATTCATGGGACTGGCTTCTTGGGCGGCTTTCACAGAAGCAAAGATGGGCGGCGCGATGGTTATGGGCGACACGGTGCTGTTTCAGGACGAGGTGAATCCCGCGATGAGCGTCGCACTGGACAACGGCCTTTCCGTGACCGCGCTGCACAACCACTTCTTTTATGACGAGCCGAAGGTTTATTTCATGCACATCGGCGGTGAAGGTTCTGCTGAGAAGCTGGCCACGGCCATCCACAAAGTGTGGAATAAAGTGAAGGAAATCCGGGCTGCCAATCCACAACCAAGGACAACGTTCGGCGGCACGCCACTACCTGATAAAAGCTCCATTGCCGCCAAAACCGTCGAAGACATTCTCGGCATGAAAGGGCAGGTAAACAACGGGATGGTCAAGATTGTTATTGGCCGCACCGCGAAAATGATGGACACCAAAGTCGGCAAGGAAATGGGTGTGAACACCTGGGCCGCGTTCGCCGGGGCGGATGATAACGCGGTCGTGGATGGCGACTTCGCGGTGCTCGAAGATCAGCTACAGCCCGTGCTCAAATCGTTGCGGAATGGAGGCATCAACATCGTGGCCATTCACCACCACATGACTCACGAAGAACCACGCATCCTCTTTCTGCACTATTGGGGCAAAGGCAAATCATCGGACCTGGCCAGAGCAGTCAAGGCAGCGCTCGACACACAAACGAAATAAACTACCGGAACACCTTTTCCGGCATGACGCGGAAAGGGGCGAACGGAATCGAATGAAGGCGAGAATCATCACGATCGTAATTATCAGTGCCAGCCTGCTGGCCGATGCGGCTCGGGCCGAGATAGTAAACTTCGACGACGCAAAAGTCGGTGAAGTTCCCTCTGGTTGGATAGGGACGAAAACCGGCAAAGGAGAAGCGAAATGGACTGTCGTCGCTGACGAGACTGCACCTTCAAAGCCGAACGTGCTCAAGCAATCGGGCGAATCCACATACCCGATCTGCCTGAAGAACGACACGAGCCTGAAAGACGGATTCGTGGAAGTGAAGTTCAAACCAATATCCGGCAGGGAAGACCAAGCGGGCGGGGTCGTTTGGCGGGCCAAGGACTCGAACAATTACTACATCGCTCGCGCCAACGCGCTCGAAGACAACGTGACCATCTACCACACGATCAAAGGCAAGCGCACCGAGAAGAAGCGAACGGACATGAAAGTCGCATCCGGCGAGTGGCACACCTTACGCGTGGACTTCAGCGGCAATCATTTCACCGTGGCGTTCGACGGGAAGAAAGCCATCGAGTGGGACGACGAAACCTTTACCGATGCTGGAATGGTTGGCGTCTGGACCAAAGCCGATAGCGTGACGCTGTTTGATGATTTCAGCTATGGCAGCAGATGACCACGCTATGAGAAGCGCGACTGTTCTTCTACTTGCCTTGTGGATGTATTCCGGCTTTGCCCAGGAAGCCAGCCTCAAACTCACTCACACTATTCCGATGAACGGAGTCCAGGGTCGCTTCGATCACTTCGCCATCGACGCCAAAGGGCAGCGTCTCTTCGTCGCCGCTCTTGGCAACAATTCGCTGGAGGTCATTGATCTGGCCGCTGGCAAGCGGATTCAAAGCGTGCCTGGCATGTCCAAACCGACTGGCGTTCTCTATGTGCCCGAAGCGAAGCAAGTTCTCGTGGCGAACGGCGGCGACGGCACGCTGAAGATTCTGGACGGCGCGGATTTCAAAGTGCTGAAAAACATCACCGCTTTGGACGACGCTGACAATCTCCGCTTCGATTCAAAGAGTCAACTTGCTTGGTTGGGCTACAGTGACGGGGCGCTGGAGGTTGTTGACACTGCCACCGCGAAACACGTCGCCAGCGTGAAACTCGCGAAGCATCCCGAGTCGTTTCAGTTGGAGCAAAACGGCAGTCGCATCTTCGTGAACATCCCGGACGCGAAACAAGTGACTGTCGTTGACCGCGAGAAGCGTGCTGTCATCGCAACCTGGACGATGGAGAAGTTCCAAGCCAACTTCCCGATGGCTCTGGACGAACCGAATCATCGGCTTTTCATTGGCTGCCGAAAGCCCGCCCGGCTAGTTGTGCTCGACACGGGCACCGGCAAGCCTGTCGCGGACCTCGCCATTTCCGGCGACATTGACGACCTGTTTTACGATGCGATTAGCACACAGCTCTATCTCTCTTGCGGCGAAGGATTCATTGATGTCATCCGCCAAAGCAGCCCCGACAAGTATGAGTTGCGAGAACGGATTCCAACACGCCCAGGCGCACGCACAGGATTCTTTTCGGCTGATCTGAACCAATTCTGTCTCGCCGTGCCGCCACGAGGCGACCAATCGGCCGAGTTGCGGATCTTCAACGTTCATAAATGAGCGGCTGAAGAGACGCCTTGTTGCTATTTATAGGTGCTGCAAAATGATTTGCGATATGCTTCCCCGCCGCGACACCAAAACGCCTTCACTAAACGTTCCGTCGTTCTCGTGTCGCCGCCCCGGAAAGCGCCGACCCGCCCGAATCTCGCGCAGGTTCCCCGCCACCCCTCGTCCAGCCGCTCGATTCAGGCTGGTCCGCGCTTCAATGGTGCATTCGCACGGAAGAAACTATTCCGATTTGAACCAAGTGGCGAATTCCCACAAGTTCCGGCAAAAGCCGCAAGTCGCCGGAACCAACACGCGCTCCGCGCCGCGTCGCCTCGCACCCCGACGCCCGTGCTGCTTGCTCTGCTCCGCGCGTGCTCGTTCCGGCTGGAGGGCGAGGCAGTTGCCTGGCGCTTTCCGTTGGGAGCTTGGCTTGGTCGCTCCGCTACTTCCTGCGGCCCCCTTCTTCCCCGCCTTCGGAATCGCTCCGTCTCCCGTCGCCGACATCCCAACCGAAGCGGCTGGAAACGAAGAACGTCGTTTCCATTCCGAAACCGCTGGCACACCAATGAAATTGCGTTGCGAAAACCAGTTCGGCTGACCCACCAATCGAAATGCAATCGCGCGGACCGCACGTCGGATGTATTCCAGGCTCAATCCACCGATTTGCCTTGGGCCTATACGGCAGGGCCGAGTCGCGGCCTGAGAGCGCGTGAAGTCAGGCAGGCCATTATATGGCGAAGTCCGAAAGGTCAAGGATACTACGGGTCGGCTCAAACAACTACTCGCCGCTTTCCGTTCCTCGCTTGACCTTTCCGCCTTCCGCCAAGGGGCCTGCTTCTAGGATTTCACGCGCACCAGCTATTCGCTGCGCGACGAAGATGAACAGTGAAACTGAAAGATCAGGTTCGGCATTGCTCAGGGCTGCTGCGCGCTGCCGCAGTGCGGCGTCGCGAATTGGCGACCGCGTTCTTCAGGTCTAGGCTGTGGACTCGAAGGTGACACCCGATTGGCGGCTCATATGAATCGGAAAACCTTCAGTGAAAGTTTCAGTAAGTGGGTTAGAAATGGTTCATCCATGCAGCGGACGAGTTACTTGATTTTGTTCGAGAAATCACATATTTTTGCATCGAAAACCGGGCGTGAGCCGCCCAATCCCGGCCATTGGCTCCATTTCTTAGTGTGAGTGCATTAAGAACTTGCGAAGGAGACTGAAGCAACCTCCAGTAAAAGCTCCAGTAAATTACTGGTAGGCCACTTTCTGGGCGCCCGGTGCGCGCAGAAACTCAGTACCTGCTAACGCAGATTTTTCCAGCTCGGTATCCTCAGTCAACGATGAGGAGTCGAGGAT
>QHNT01000378.1:7356-13978 GCA_003218515.1 Verrucomicrobiota bacterium
CAATCCCGGCCATTGGCTCCATTTCTTAGTGTGAGTGCATTAAGAACTTGCGAAGGAGACTGAAGCAACCTCCAGTAAAAGCTCCAGTAAATTACTGGTAGGCCACTTTCTGGGCGCCCGGTGCGCGCAGAAACTCAGTACCTGCTAACGCAGATTTTTCCAGCTCGGTATCCTCAGTCAACGATGAGGAGTCGAGGATGAAAGAGCGGTATTTGGTGTTTCAACGGAAGAACGGGATTTTCTTTTTGAAAGATCGCCTGCTGAGAAAGCAGAACAGTCTGAATACGCGGGACGAAGAAACTGCGCGCCGGATCTGCCATGCGAAGAACGAGGCGCTTCGGCAGCCCGCCATCAACCTTCAGATCGCCCGTGCCTATCTCACGGCTGGCGATCCGAACTACGTAAACAGGACTTGGCAGAGCGTCATGGGTGCAGTTGCTCGAACCAAAAAGAGAAATACCTTGCTGCACTGGGAACGGGCTATGAGGGAAACCCCCTTTGATTCGATACGCGACTTGAAGCTAATCGGAACACACACGGAGCATTTCCTGGAGGTCCTTTCAAAAGGAACGGTTTCGACCAACATCTTTCTCCGACGATTGCACAATTTGCTCTCGATGTGGACTGGGTTCCCAAAGCAATCATTCCAAGGAAACAGTGGCCGAAGATTGAGTTTAAGGACAAGCGTGGCATTACGCTGAAGGAGCATGAGAAAATTCTAACCGGAGAAGGGAATTCAGAATGGAGGGCCTATTACAATTTGCTTTGGCATATCGGTGGATCGCAGTCGGACGTCGCCAACTTGCGCGCCGAGGACGTTGATTGGGAAATGAGAGTAATCGGCTTCAATCGCATGAAGACCGGCTCGGTGGTGCAACTCGGGCCAAGGCCTTTATTCGACGATGCGGATTGACCGGTGTGAGCGGAGTGTCGCTACACAGCTACCGCTATTCGTGGGCAGAAAGGGCAAAGGAGGCCGGCTACCCCGAACGATTCGCCCAGGAGAACCTCGGACACTGCAGCAAAGCGGTGACGAGGGCATACGCGAAGAAGGCCAAGATGAAATTGCCGAGCCTGGAAGAATATGAAAAAGAAGCTGCCAACAAATTGGTTGAGAGGCAGTCGGGCCGTGGCGGATGATTCAAGTCGAAGGAGTCGCGAGCTTTTGTTCCTTCTCTCTTTGATTCTTGTCCCGCCAGGTGTTTGCCGATGACGCGCGTGGCTTTATCGAGCCACTCGCGGTCATACGACAATCCGAGTATTTCCGAAGCGCAAAAATATTTGTGCGCGTTGGGAGCGGGCTTTCCCAGCGGTTTGAGCAACCCGTGTCTCATCGATACGGTGATTTCATAGAGTGAAAAACCAAGAATCTGAGCGACTTTTTCTGGAGCCAGGCGCGCGGGGAGCACCTTCCAACTCAAGATCTCATTTTGCTGTGGCGCTGCATTCATACAAACCCACAATAGCTATCCGACGGCGCTCTTCGCCCGGTGTATCAGATACACAAAACGTCGCCCAGGTTCCCTCAGTCTTCCGATGGGTACAACCAGCCGTGTTGCCGACGCCGCCGGTGATCAGGCGTAATCATGGGAAGCGCTGCTCACGATCGTGGGTTTCTCGTGAAACCGAGCCCTTGCGACGCGAAAGTTGTTGTTCGTTTGTTACCTCATGCGATTCAGCGAATTGGTCACGGGAACGATTTTTAGCCCGGTTGGTGCGCCAACGCAATTGCGGTACAGCAAGTCGCGCAGCGAAAGTTTCTCGGCGGTGAAAACCTAAAAGCAAGAGCCTTGGCGGTGGCGAGCATGTCAGAGGAGGAACGGAAAAGGGGCGCGCCTAAGCGACCGAGCCGTAGTGTCCTTGACATGCTCGACACCGCCATACACTCGCTCTGGTTCTCATCGCGTAGTCACGGCGTCGTCCAACTATCGGTGATGCGCCAGTTTGTCTTACTTTCTCCAAGGACGGGATTTTCAATCAGTGAACGAAAAATCCGCTTCTGCGGCCGGGGAAAGTGACCAACAGACGATTCTTCAATCACCGATTGGAAAATCTGTGACCGGACGAATGTGAGGTCGCGGAAACTGGGAAAATCCAGGTGGGCTTCGGTCTGCGGTCGGCGCACGGGGGAATCTCCCTCGGTCACCAGTAGCGGCGGGCTTCCGTCTGCGGCTCGGCGACGGGCGTTGCGCTCCGGTTGCGATTCGCTATGCGCTGCTCTTCGCCTTTCACTCCACTTTCGGGAGAGTTCATAAGCTCATCGCAGGTTTGTTTCCGCCCGTTCGTTATTGTGCCGTCCAGCCCCCATCCACCGTCAGGATACTTCCAGTGATAAACGGATTTTCCAGCAGCGCGATCACGGCCTGCGCGGCTTCCTCGGTGGTCCCAATCCGCCCGATCGGATGCAAGCCCGCCAACCAGTCTCGTTGGGCGTTGTCTGTTTGCGCTTCTCCCACCATGCGGTCAATCATTGGCGTCTGGATCGTGCCGAAGGCCACGGCGTTCACGCGGACCCCTTGTTTTGCAAACTCCAGGGCAGCCGACCGCGTCAAGCCGTTCACCGCGTGCTTGGAAGCGGTATAAACACCGAAACCAGGCATGCCGATCTGTCCAACGACAGACGAGGTGTTCACAATCGCGCCGCCATTTTTGAGGATAGCAGGAATTTCATGCTTCATGCTGAAGACTAACCCAAGCACATTGATGTCGAACGTGCGCCGGTAATTCTCTTCTGTCTGCTTGTCCGTCGTGAGGCCAGCCGTGCCTTCGACGCCCGCGTTGTTAAAGGCGAAATCCAGCCGCCCAAAGGTGGCCAAAGTCTTATCCACAAGCGCCTTCACATCAGCCTCCCGGCTGACGTCCGTTTTGACAAACAGGGCCTGTCCGTCAGCCTTTTCAATGGCTTTCACGACCGCCTGTCCTTCGCTCTCACGCCGGCCGGCAACAACGACCTTCGCTCCCGCTTTAGCCAGTTGGAGGGCAGCGGCCTCGCCGATGCCCGAAGTTCCGCCAGTAACCAGAGCCACCTTGTTTTTCAGTGAAGTATTCATATTCGTTCCTTTCGTCTTTAGTCTGTTTTTTATTTTTGTGATTTTTCGGCTTCATGCCGTCCACATCTCCTCCATCGCATGATATTTGAAATCGTAGAAATCGTATGATTTGCTTGTAGTAATCGGATTTGGCGATAACATGCCGACCATGGAACTGCGCCATCTCCGCTACTTCGTGGGCGTAGCCCAATATCTGAACTACAGCGAAGCTTCGCGCCGCCTTCACGTGGCACAGCCCGCAATCAGCCAAACCATTCTCGACCTCGAAGAGGAACTCAGCGTCAAACTCCTGTTCCGCACGAAACGCGCCGTTCAACTTACCGCCGCAGGGACTGCCTTTCTCCGTGAGGCGCAGGAAATCCTGCGTCGCGCCAACGAAGCACAGCAGCTCGCACAGCGAGCCGCCCGTGGCGAAGTTGGCACTTTAGGCATCGGCTTTTTCGGCGCTGCCTCGGCTCCGATCCTGCCCGCGCTGGTGCAGGCTTACCGCCGCAAATTTCCCGATGTCGAACTGCGCCTGTTCGAGATGAACCCCGACCAGCAGATCGCGGCCTTCGACGAAGGCAGGATCCATTTGGGATTTACGCGCACGCTCCCTCCGGACCGCCGCTCGCAATTCGAGGAAGAACTGGTTTACACCGACCGATTGGTTATTGCCCTGCCCGCGACCCACGCTCTGGCAAAGCAGAAAGTTGTCCATTTGAAAACCTTGGCCGGGGAGCCCTTCGTCCAGTTCCATCGGATCGGAGCACCGAGCCTCTTCGACGAGGTGATCGGAGTGTGCCGCCGCGCCGGTTTCTCCCCGCGGATCGTCAATGAACCCAGTTTCATGGCCACTGTGATGACCCTGGTCGAGAGCGGCCTTGGCGTCTCACTCATCCCTTATTGCGTGCGCACCCTCAATCGTCCTCACGTTGCCATTCGCTCGATCTCGCCCAGATCAGCAGACATTCCCTTGTGCGCGACCTGGCTTAAATCCACCTACAACCCGGCACTAACGGCGTTCCTGGAAATCCTGAGAACAGCGAAACCCGCCATCCGAACCCAAATGGAAGCGTAGTCAGTTCCGGATCATTTCTCCACTTATCCGGATCGGGAGCCAAGAAAGGGCCTCGTTGCTCACCGTTTGCCACCCACGCGGTCAGCATCCAACGCCAAGTCAACCAGCCTTTGACATTCGAATTCTTCCCGCTGGGCGGTTTCGCGCCGCTGCCGGGAATCGCGGATGCTCGTTGCCGAATGGCAACTACGCAAGGTCGAATTCTTTTTCAGGATTTGGCTGCGAGACGTATGCATGAATTGGACAGAGAACAGGTCTGAAATGAACACCATTGAAATGTCAAAAGCGCTCGAGCGCCATGGCCATCGGAAATGAGGTAAATATGACGGAGAAAGCATTAAACGTAATGGAAAGTAATGTAAACGTGCAAGCCGGTGACTTCACTGTATTACAACGAATGGCAATCTGTTTCGCAGCCGGGGTTGTAGGTGCCCTCGCCGTGGTTGTTTTCAGCCACATCCTTTTTGGGTTGGGGCTGAGCGCGAAACTCGGGGTAACGGACCCGGTTTCCTTGAAGTCGCCGGACATCTACAAGCCGCTCTTCTGGGGAGGACTATGGGGCATGCTGTTCGGGCTGTTTATAAACACCGCTTGGAATCGTCTGTACCTCGTCGGCTTTCTATATGTCCTCGCTCCGCTACTCGCACTGTTCTTGTTCTTTTTGCCGAAGAGCGGCGCGGGGTATTTCGGGTTGAACAAGGGGCCGATGTTTACAGTTTATCTTCTGCTGGTAAATCTGCCCTTCGGGATAGTCACCGCTTTGGTTGCAAGAGCGATCATAGGCAAGCATCCGTAACTGTTCCGGCATAATTTCATGAGCACCCGACAGGAGACCGGAGCCATCCCTCGGTCAGGAACTGGGAATTCCCACGCCAGCTTTACTTGGAAGTGGGTGCTTTATGCAATAGTCGGCATCGGCATTGTGCTGGCATTGAAATACTTTCATGTCCAGGACTTGTTGAAGTCAGCGCTGGACTGGATTGGCAACCTCGGGCCGTGGGGTCCTGTGATTTTCGTCGGCCTCTACGTTGTGGCGACAGTATTGTTCGTTCCAGGCTCGGTGCTCACGCTTGGGGCTGGGGCGGTGTTCGGCGTGGCGCTTGGCTCCGTGTGTGTATCCATCAGCGCAACACTGGGTGCCACGGCCGCATTCCTGGTGGGCCGCTATCTGGCGCGCGATGCTATCGCGCGGAAGATCGAGAAAAACGAGAAGTTCGCTGCCATTGACCGGGCGGTGGCCGATGAGGGTTGGAAGATTGTTCTTTTGACGCGCCTCTCGCCGGTCTTTCCGTTCACTCTGTTGAACTATGCGTTTGGCCTGACCCGGGTGAAGTTGAGCCACTATGTGCTGGCTTCCTGGCTCGGCATGATTCCCGGCACGGTGATGTATGTCTATCTCGGCTCGCTGGTCAATATAGGAGCCGGGCATCGTCAGCTTACGACTGGCGAGTGGGTTTTGTACGGTGTAGGGCTGCTGGCCGCTGTCGTAGTCACGGTATTCGTTACGCGTCTGGCAAGGAGGGCATTGGCCAAGAAGATCGGCCGCGACGAGTCTGTGCAAGTCCCCAGGGCCTTATGAGCGTCCCCTTGGCTACAGTCCTGGTCAAACCGGCTGATGCGCACAATGCGCGACTCTTGTCCAATGTGCACCCCCCTGATTGGCAGAATCCCACCCCGGCGCCCTGCTACAATCTTGTCGTCATCGGCGCGGGGACGGCTGGGCTGGTAACCGCAGCAGGCGCAGCAGGTCTCGGAGCGAAGGTAGCCTTGGTCGAGAAGTCTCTCTTGGGCGGGGACTGTCTCAATGTGGGCTGCGTGCCCTCCAAAGCCGTCATCCGCTCCGGGCGCGCCGTGTTCGATGCAAAGGAGGCAAGCCCTTTCGGAGTGCGGTTGGGTAAGCCCGTCGAAATAGACTTCCCGGCCGTCATGGAACGTATGCGCAAGCTTCGTGCCGACCTCAGCCCTCATGATTCAGCGCAGCGCTTTGCAAACCTTGGCGTGGATGTGTTCCTGGGTGAGGCCCGCTTTGCCGGTCCGGATACGGTCGAGGTCGGAGGACAAACCCTGCGGTTCAAACGGGCGGTCATCGCGACCGGCGCGCGCGCTACGGACCCGCCTGTCCCGGGACTGGCTGAAACCGGCTACCTGACGAACGAAACAGTCTTCAATCTTACTCAATGTCCGGCCAGGCTTGCGGTCATCGGTGGCGGACCGATTGGTTGCGAGTTGGCGCAGGCCTTTCAGCGGCTGGGTTCCCAGGTCAGCCTGCTCCACAAAAATGCGCACTTGCTCGATCGTGAGGACATGGAGGCAGCCGCGATTGTGCAGAAGGCTTTCATTCGTGAGGGGATAACGCTGCGCCTTAACGCGAAGATAACCCGCGTCGAGCGCGATGGTGCCGGTAAACGTATCTGGTATGAATTACAGGGAAAAGAGGAGACGCTCGTCGTGGACGAAATTCTGGCCGGGGCTGGCCGTGCGCCGAATGTCCAGGGACTCAATCTGGAGACTG
>QHNT01000379.1 GCA_003218515.1 Verrucomicrobiota bacterium
GAAGAGTCCGAGTCGCTGTGTCGAACGGCAAGCCGATTCCCCTCACCCTGACCCTCTCCCGCGGGGAGAGGGAACAGCCGGCGGCAGGTTCGGTTGTTCGGGAAGTGCGTCGGGCAGACACCGCGCTGGGTTGTGCTGAAAACCAGAGGAGGATTCTCCCTCTCCCCGGGGGACCCGTCCTCCGTAGCAGTCCCGTTGAGCATGGACCTGTGCTCCGCACTCCAGTCGGAATCCTGCAGGCGGCAGGCCGAAGCAGCACTGCGGAGGGAGGAGAGGGCTGGGGTGAGGGGGAAGGGGACGCTCGCAGTGCCAATCGCGTTAGCACTTCCCCGGAAGTCTGCTGATCGCCCGAAGGGCCGCATGGCTTTGAGTCATTCATTCTTTCGTCATTCGACATTCGTCATTCGGATTTCAGCTCCACTTTAACATCATTCCCCTCGATGACCACTCTGTAACTTTTCACGCCCTCGAACGCCGGCGGCGCGAGCACGTCGCCCGTCTTCAAATCAAAGTCCGCTTCGTGCCACGGACAGGTCACCTTGCAGTCCTTGACCTGCCCTTCCGACAACGGCCCGCCTGCGTGCGGACAGGTGTCATCGATGGCGTAGAACGTGCCGTCCACATTGAACACGGCGATGCGATTGCCTTCGACCTCGACCGCGGTGGCTTTGCCCGGCGTCAGGTTTTTCGTTTCGGCAACTTTCACCAGTTTGGCCATACCAGTTCTCTTTCAAAAATGGGACAGGCTTCCAGCCTGTCAGAGTCAGGCGAGACGCCTGACCTGCTCTACACCAATCCCAACTGCAGCTTCGCCGCCTCGGTCATCATCCCCTGGTTCCACGGCGGGTCCCAGACCAACTCGACATTCGCTTCGTCGATTTCCTCGACCGACAGCAGCTTGTTCTGCACGTCCTGCGCCAGCACAGGCCCCATCCCGCAGCCGGGCGCGGTCAACGTCATCTTCACGTCCGCCTTGTAGCTCTTGCCCTCGCCGATGGGCGCGACTTGGCAATCGTAAATCAATCCGAGGTCCACAATGTTGACCGGGATTTCCGGATCGTAACAGGTCTTGAGCTGGTCCCAAACTTCCTTTTCCAACTCTTCCTTCGTGCGCGGCTGGCCGGTGGCGCTGGTCGGCTTTGCCGCGGTCTCCACACCCAGCGCGTCGGCGTCCTTGCCGTCGATGCGGAACATGTTGCCGTTGACGACGACGCTGTAGGTGCCGCCGAGCGATTGCGTGATGTAAGCCTGCTCGCCCTTTTGCAATGTGACCTTCGTGCCGACCGGCACGACCGACGCCTCAACGTCGCGGGTCAAAGTGACTGTTTCGTTTGTGTGCATATCTTTCAAAATTCTAGTGACGGTTTTTCGTATCGACCCAAGTTCTCATAATACTTTCGCAAGTTCTCTGACAACAACGTCGCCATATTCGGGATCCTTAATTGAAAACTCTCCTTGGCCCTTCCTGGAGTTCAAATTCAGAAAAAACTCACCTTCTCCGTCTGCGACGAAGACTTTGACTGCGATCCAGTCTCCTTTAGGGTCGGCTGTGAACGACCCAGCAAGAAGATCTTTCCCAGGACTTCGGCTCAGGTTTCTACCCAGGATCGCGGTCGTAAAGGAAAGCTTGTTCGTCCTCGAATCGCCCGGACGCACCTGCTTCGCTTCAAGAGCCTGAGCGATCTCTTCTAACAGGACCGCAGGGTCTGAAGGTTCTTCGTGAAAAAACGCTCCTACACCGAAAGTAAATGGATTGCCTTGTTTTGGTTCCTTAAGCGTAAGTTCAATTCTGAATCGAGCCTCCTTACCGCTTTTATTGTGAGTTCCAAGCCAGGTCACGACCTGTCCCTCGGAGGAATCCACGGCACTAAGTTGCCTAATGTTGAAATAAACAGAACCGGCGGAAGTAAGCTTTTCTGCCGATGATCCTTTCCGACATGCAGCAATGAACACTCCCACGCAAATTACTGCGATACCAATTAGAGCAATCTTCACGATCTCGTGCATGTGTTTCAAGTATCCTCCCTCTCCGTCGTCACCGGTTCCTGCCTGCCTTCGACCGCCGCGACGACCGCGTGCCACGGCAGGATGGCGCACTTCACGCGGGCAGGGAATTTGTGCACGCCCGCAAACACCGCCAGCTTGCCGATCTCGCCATCGTTGACTTTGCCGGTTGTCACCATGTCGTGGACTTTGTCGAACAACGCCTTTACATCGGCCTTCGTTTTCCCTTTCAGCGTGTCGGTCAGGATTGACGCCGACGCCTTTGAAATCGCGCAACCAGCGCCTTGAAAGCCGATGTCTTTGATCACCTCGCCGTCCATCACCGCGTAAATGGTGTAATGGTCGCCGCACAGCGGGTTGTGGCCTTGTGCGGTGCGATTGGCATTTTCCAACTTGTGGAAATTGCGCGGACTCTTGCTGTGGTCCAGAATAACCTGCTGATAAAGGTCTGTCAGATCGTCAAACATGTTCTAAAATCCGAAACCCGAAACCCGAAATCCCGAAGGAAGCACGAAGGCCAAAATCCGAAACAACAACAACCCGCATCCGCACCGCAACTTGTCGAATTTCGAGCTTCAGAATTCGGATTTCTTTCGGATTTCGTCATTCGGATTTCGTACTTTACGCTAACGTTTCTCCGCCACGTGCGGGTTTGCCTCAAGCCTTTCCCACACCAGCTTGTCCAATTCCTCGCGCGCCGGGTCGCATTTCACACGATCGATGATCTCACCGGCGAAGGCGTGGATCAACATTTGCCTTGCCGTCTCCAATCCGATGCCACGGCTGCGCAGATAATAAATGGCATCGTCGTCCAACTGGCCGACGGTCGCGCCGTGCGTGCATTTCACGTCGTCGGCGTAAATCTCCAGTTGCGGCTTGGTATCGACGGCCGCTTCATCACTGAGCAGGATGTTTTTGTTCGTCTGCTTCGCGTCGGTTTTCTGCGCGACTTGCTGCACCAGGATGCGTCCATGGAAAACGCCCTTTGATTTATCATCGAGAATGCCGTTGAAATATTCGTGGCTCGCGCAATGCGGCCGGGCATGCTCGACAATCATGTGGTGATCCGCGAGCTGTTCGCCTTTCGTCAGATAAAGCCCGTTAAGGATGCACTCCAACCCTTCACCCGCGAGATTCACGTGGATGCTGTTCCGCGACAGACGCGCGCCGAGGGCGAATGAGTGAGCATTAACCCGGCTGTGGCGACCGAATTGGCCGTGCACCGTCGCGATGTGAAACGCCTCGCGGCTCTCGTCCTGAAACTTGACGTGCTCAACAACCGCATCGTCGCCAACGACCAATTCCGTGACAGCGTTTGTGAAATAGGACGCATCCACCGTGCGGACGTAACTTTCGATGACAGTCAACCGGCTTTGTTTCTCCGCGATAATCAAATTGCGCGGATGCGTAGTGGCTCCGGTCTCTCTGACTGTCGAGATAAAGAGCAGTTGGATCGGCTCGCGCACGGCGACATCGGCGGGCACGTGGATGAATGCGCCGTCCTGAAAGAAGGCCGTGTTGAGCGAAGCGAATGCGTTCTTCTCGGTGCCGACGTAACGGCCCAAATGCTTCTCCAGAAATGCTGAATCGGAAACAACCGCCGTGGCAAGACTGCCGAGCTTCAAGCCCTTGGCCAACGATGGGATCGTCGAAACTTCCTTCGCGAAATGGCCATCCACGAAGACAAGGCGCGGTCCGTTGAGGTCCGCGAAGGTGAATCTGCCTGGTGCCTTTGCCGCGACGCCGTCCGTGTTCGCTCCGAACACAGGCTTGAACGGCAGCTTCGCGAGCGGCGCGACGTTCGTGAAACGCCAGTCCTCGTCCTTCAGCGTGGGAAAGCCGAGTTCGGCAAAGCGCGCAATGCCCGCCTTGCGGAGCGGGAAGACCCACGAAGGGTGCCTGCCCGCGGTTGGCGCAATGAGTTCGTCAAACTTCGCCAGATACGGGTCGGTTTCTTTCATGGTCTCGATTGATCTCGTCGCAATCATGTTAAGTTCTTCTTCGCACGTAGCGCAGGCATCCTGCCTGCAAGTTGCGCGGCATCCGTGCCGCCAATTCACTGCCGGTGGGCAGGGACGCCCGCCGAACCTGCACGCTGGAAGCGCGCGTTACGCCGGTTGTAGTTCGTGGCCCACCAGACTCTCGTAACCTCTCTCTTCGAGTTCCAGGGCCAGCTCTTTTCCGCCGGACTTGACGACGCGTCCGTCGAACAGCACGTGCACATAGTCTGGGATGATGTAGTTCAAGAGCCGCTGATAATGCGTGATGACGAACTGCGCGTTGTCCGGGCGCTTCAACTTGTTCACGCCTTCGGACACCACTTTCAATGCGTCGATGTCCAGGCCGGAATCCGTCTCGTCGAGGATGGCGAGCTTCGGTTCGAGCACGGCCATCTGGAAAATCTCATTGCGCTTCTTCTCGCCGCCGGAGAAACCGTCATTAACCGAGCGTTTCAGGCAGTCTTCGGGCAAATGGAGAATTTTCATTTTCTCCTTAACCAGCTCAATGAACTCCACGGCGTCGAGTTCGGACAGGCCCTTGTGCTTGCGGATTTCGTTGAGGGCCGCTTTCAAAAAATAGGTCGTGTTTACGCCGGGAATTTCGATGGGGTACTGGAACGCGAGAAAAACGCCTTCGCGCGCGCGTTCCTCGGGATCCATCTCCAGCAGGTCTTTCCCGCAATAGAGGACTTGCCCCTCGGCCACTTCGTAGCCATCGCGCCCGGCAAGGACAGCGGCGAGCGTGCTTTTACCGCTGCCGTTCGGCCCCATAATGGCGTGCACTTCACCGGCGTTAATCGTCAGGTCCACGCCTTTGAGAATTTGCTTGCCCTCAACTCCGGCATGGAGGTTTTTGATTTCAAGGATGGGTTGGCTCATGTTTGATGTCTTTCAAAAAGGGGTCAAACCACGAATGGACACCAATGAACACTAATTGAAAAATTCCCGCCCCTCGCATTCCCGTCCCCGCGAGGAGTTCGTCCCATCGGCGTTTGTTTCGGACGCCTTAATCCGTTCTGATTCGTGTTCATTGGTGTTCATTCGTGGTTGAAACGCCTCAGCCGACGCTCCCCTCCAGACTCACCCCGAGCAGCTTCTGCGCTTCCACCGCGAATTCCATCGGCAGTTCCTTGAAGACTTCCTTGCAGAAACCGTTGACGATCATGTTCACGGCATCCTGCGTCGCGATGCCGCGCTGGTTGCAGTAGAAAATCTGGTCCTCGCCAATCTTCGACGTGGTCGCCTCGTGCTCGACGCTCGAGGTCCTGTTCTTCACTTCGATGTAAGGGAATGTGTGCGCGCCGCACTTGTCGCCGATCAGCAGCGAGTCACACTGTGAGAAGTTGCGCGCATTCGCCGCGCCCGGCCGAACCTGCACCAGGCCGCGATAGCTGTTCTGGCCGTGCCCGGCGGCGATGCCTTTCGAGATGATGGTGCTGCGCGTGTTTTTGCCGATGTGCACCATCTTCGTGCCGGTGTCGGCTTGCTGATAATTGTTCGTCACTGCCACGGAGTAAAATTCGCCGGTGGAATTCTCGCCTTGCAGCACGCAACTCGGATATTTCCAGGTGATCGCCGATCCGGTCTCAACCTGTGTCCAGGAAATCTTTGAATTCCGGCCTTTGCAAAGACCGCGCTTGGTCACGAAATTGTATATGCCGCCCCTGCCGGTCGCGTCGCCCGGATACCAGTTCTGCACGGTCGAGTATTTTATCTCGGCCTTGTCCAGCGCGATCAGTTCGACGACCGCGGCGTGAAGCTGGTTTTCGTCGCGCATCGGCGCCGTGCAACCCTCGAGGTAACTCACGTAAGCGCCTTCATCGGCCACGATCAGCGTGCGCTCGAACTGGCCCGTGTTCGCCGCGTTGATGCGGAAGTACGTGGAAAGCTCCATCGGACA